>NZ_JBFRCN010000041.1:0-86521 GCF_040965835.1 Paraburkholderia sp. BR10872 | reverse complement strand
AGCAGATGCTGAACTCGTTCGAAGCGACGCGGCGTTTCTTCGAAAGCGCGGCCCAGGTGCAAGGCGCGACGCCGCCGACGTGCCCGATCACGACGTCCTGCTCGCGGGCTTTCCGTGCCAGCCGTTCTCGATCGCGGGCGTGAGCAAGAAGAACGCGCTTGGCCGTCCGCACGGCTTTGCCTGCACCACGCAGGGCACGCTGTTCTTCGACGTCGCGCGCATCATCGCCGAGAAGCGGCCCGCCGCCTTCCTGCTCGAGAACGTGAAGAACCTCGTCTCGCACGACCGTGGCCGCACGTTCGACGTGATCCTCCAGGTGCTGCGCGACGAACTCGGCTACGACGTGCACTACCGCGTGATCGACGGAAGCCATTTCACGCCGCAGCATCGCGAACGCATCATCATCGTCGGCTTTCGCGAGCCGGCGGCGTTCTCGTGGGACGCGCTCGCGCTGCCGGAAGAAGGCCCGCGGCTCGCCTCGATCCTGCACCGCACCGACGGCTGCGAGCCGCTGCTGCCGTGGGACGGCGAGCGCTTCTTCGATCACGGCGCGCGCCGCGTGCAGCCGAAGTACACGCTCACGCCGGGGCTCTGGGCCTATCTGCAGCAATACGCGGAGAAGCATCGCGCGGCCGGCAACGGCTTTGGCTTCGGCCTCGCGTTTCCCGACAGCGTCACGCGCACGCTTTCTGCGCGCTATCACAAGGACGGCTCGGAGATCCTCGTCTATCAAGGCGAAGGGTCGCGCCCGCGCCGCCTCACGCCGCGCGAGTGCGCGCGGCTGATGGGTCTGCCCGACACCTTCCGCATTCCAGTGAGCGACACCCAGGCGTACCGCCAGTTCGGCAACAGCGTGGTGATGCCGGTGATGCGCGAAGTCGCGCGCACGATGATGCCGCATCTCGACGCGATGCTGGCCGCACGGCACGAAGCACCGCGTGCGCAAGCGACGACGGTTCCCGCCGTCGCGCGCACCACGCGCGCCAAGCGCAACGCGGCCTCGGCGACGGCCACGGCGGGAGGCCGCTGACCGGCGCGCGCCACGGCCAACCGAAGCGAGGCGACAGACGATGGTGGACGTCGTCGATACGGCGACCCGCAGCCGGATGATGTCCGGCATACGCGGACGCAACACGAAGCCCGAGAAGCTGATCCGCAGTCTGCTGCACCGGCGCGGCTTTCGCTTTCGCCTGAACGTGCGCGAGCTGCCGGGCCGGCCCGACATCGTGCTGCCGCGCCGGCGCGCCGTGGTGTTCGTGCACGGCTGCTTCTGGCACGGCCACGACTGCGCGCTCTTCAAGTGGCCGCAAACGCGCCCCGAGTTCTGGCGCGAGAAGATCGCGCGCAACCGACTGAACGACGCCAAGGCGCTCGCCGCGCTCGCAGCCCAGGGCTGGCGCGTGGCGGTGGTCTGGGAATGCGCGTTGCGTGGCGCGCAGCACGATCCCCATGCGGTCGTCGAGCGGCTGGCCGCATGGCTCGAAGACGAGTCGTCGACCTGGTTCGAGGCGCGGTCGTAACACGCCCTCGCGACATGTCACGCGAAACGTGACCGCAAGCCGATGCGCCGCGCATCTCACGCTGTGAAGCTGGCCCTGCCTGTAGGGCCCGCGGTGATAAACTCGATCGACCGGCTGCGCGCCCACCTGCACGCGTCACACGTGCTGGCGCAACCGTCCCATGACCCCAAGCGAAGGAGACACCCGATGGCTGATTTCCGACTTTGGTCCGATGACTTTCCCAGCAACGGTTTCATGCCGAAGGCGCAGGAGTTCGACGACCGGGCCTTCGGTGTCGACGGCGACAACGTTTCGCCCGCGCTGCAGTGGGACGAGCCGCCCGCCGACACGCAAAGCTTCGCGCTCACCGTCTACGATCCGGACGCGCCGACGGGCAGCGGTTTCTGGCACTGGGTCGTGGTGAACATTCCGCCCGACGTGCGCTCGCTCGCCCGCAACGCCGGCAAGGCCGACGGCAGCCTGCTTCCGCAGGGCGCGGTGCAGGTGCACAACGACTACGGCACGGTCGGCTTCGGCGGCGCGGCGCCCCCGCGCGGCGACAAACCCCATCGCTACATCTTCCGCGTGCATGCGCTCAAGGCAGCGCAACTGCCCGTCACGCCGGAAACGACGAACGCGGTAGCGCGTTTCATGACGCATCTGAACGAGGTGGATTCGACCACCTACGTCGGGCTCTATGAACTGAAATAAGCCGCCACGGAACACCAGAAAACAACATCCAGCCGGCGGCGCACGTCCATCGCGCGCCGCCTCTCCCGTCGATGCCCACGCTTTCCGAACGCTCCGCCCATTCCACCGCCGACATCGAAAACGGCCTGCCCTTCCCGCAACGTTACTACGCGATCCTCGTGGTCGCGCTCGGCATCACGCTCGCCGTGCTCGACGGCGCGATCGCCAACGTCGCGTTGCCGACCATCGCACGCCATCTTCACGCGAGCGCGGCAAGTTCGATCTGGATCGTCAACGCGTATCAGCTCTCGGTGACCATCGCGCTCCTGCCGCTCGCCTCGCTCGGCGACCGCATCGGTTACAAGCGCGTGTATCTGGCCGGCATGGTGCTGTTCACCGTCGCGTCGCTCGGCTGCGCGCTGGCGACCACGCTGCCCGAACTCGCCCTCGCACGCATGGTGCAGGGCTTCGGCGGCGCGGGGATCATGAGCGTGAACACCGCGCTCGTGCGCATGATCTATCCGCGCGCGCAGCTCGGCCGGGGCGTCGCCATCAACGCGATGGTCGTCGCGATCGCCTCGGCGGTCGGGCCGACGCTCGCCTCGGGCGTGCTCGCCATCGCGACGTGGCCCTGGCTCTTTGCGATCAACGTGCCGATCGGCATCGCCGCGCTCATGCTGGGCCTGCGCGCGCTGCCCGTGAACGAGCGGCATCCCGCGCCTTACGACTATTTGAGCGCCGTGCTCAACGCCATCGTGTTCGGCCTCCTGATCTTTGCCGTCGACGGCCTCGGCCACGGCGAGAGCAATCGCCTCGTCGCGCTCGAATTCGTGCTGGCGATCGTGATCGGCTGGTTCTTCGTGCGCCGCCAGCTCACGCAGGCCGCGCCGCTCCTGCCCGTCGATCTGCTTGCCAACCCCGTCTTCGCACTGTCGATCAGCACCTCGGTGTGCTCGTTCTGCGCGCAAATGCTCGCGTTCGTCGCGCTGCCCTTCATGCTGCAGGAGACCTTCGGTTTCTCGCAGGTCGACACGGGCCTCCTCATGACGCCCTGGCCGCTCGTCATCGTCGGCGCCGCGCCGCTCTCGGGCGCGCTCTCCGACCGATATCCGGCGGGCATGCTTGGCGGCATCGGACTCGCGCTCTTCGCGCTCGGCCTGCTCTCGCTCGCGACACTCGGCGCGCATCCCACGGTGTTCGATATCTGCTGGCGCATGGCGTTGTGCGGCGCGGGCTTCGGCGTGTTCCAGTCGCCCAACAACCGGCAAATTCTTTCCTCTGCACCGCGCGAGCGCAGCGGCGGCGCGAGCGGCATGCTCGGCACCGCGCGCCTCACCGGGCAAACGCTCGGCGCGGCGCTCGTCGCGCTCATCTTCGGCGTGGCACCGCAACACGGGCCGACCATGGCGCTCTACGTGGCGACGGCCTTTGCCGCGGTCGCGGCAGTGGTGAGCCTGCTGCGCCTCATGCCGGGCACCGCGGCACGCACGCCGCGCTAAGCGCGGCCTAACCCTGCGCGCGCGCAGGCACTAACATGGATTCAGGGCGAGCCGCATTCGCGGCTGCGCCCGGCGAGTCAACCTGCCGAGTCCGGCAAAGGGGGCTTCCCATGTCACTGATCGTCGCTGGTCGGTTCACGACCTTTCCCGCCGCCGAAGCCGCCGCCGAAAAGCTGTACGCGGGCGGCTTCCTCGAAGAAGACGTCAACCTGTTCTTCGTCAATCCGCGCGGCCAGCATGCGCACCACAGCGTCCAGGGGACGGCGATGGGCGCGCCGCCTACGCTCGCCGCAGGGCACCCGCATCACACCCGCAATATCACCGCAGGCGCCGTGGCGGGCGCCGTAGTGGGCGTGGTGATTTTCAGCGCGTTCTCGGCTGCGCTGCCTTCGGTCGTGATCGCGGCCGGCGTAGGCGCCTGGATCGGCGCGCGCATCGGCGCGAGCGTGGGGGCAAAAGCCGCTGCGCAGCAAATCTCGGCGCACCACGAGCGGGTGCATCGCGAAACGCGCAGCGACGGCGTGCTGCTCTCGGTGCACGTCTGCTACGAGAACCAGGATCTCGCTGCGCAGTTGCTGCGCGACAGCGGCGCCGCCGATATCGAGTGCGCTTCGGGCCAATGGCACGACGGACACTGGGCCGATTTCGATCCGACCCGCGCGCCGATGCCGTTCGCCGCACCGAGCGGCCAGCGGGTCTGAGCGCACGCCGCGCCGCGGATCGACGGGTATCGCCGGGTATCGCCGGGTATCGATCTCGCGGACGTAAAAAAACGCGGCGGCCCGAAGGCCGCCGCGCGGATGCAATTGCGTCGAGAAAAACGTTAGAGGGCTAAAGGCGTCACGCCGCCTCGCCGCTCACCGCCCCGTCGCTACGCGCGCGCTGCGCGATGCGGCTGTTCGGGCGCGCTCGTTTGCACGGGAGCTTTCCCCGCCGGTGCGGCGTTGCGCGCCCTGGCCGTGACCGAAGCGGCCGTCGCCACGCTGCGCAGATCGGCAAGGAACGTATCGCGCCACACCGAAAGATTGTTCTCGCGCAGCGACGCCATCATGTCGTTGTATCGCGAGACGCGCTCGGCGTGCGGCATCGAGAGCGCGCGCTCGAGCGCCTCGGCTGTCTGGTTCAGGTCGTACGGATTCACGACCAGTGCGCCGGGCAGTTGTTCGGCCGCGCCCGCGAACTGCGAAAGCACCAGCACGCCGGGATCGTCGGGATTCTGCGACGCCACGTATTCCTTTGCCACGAGATTCATGCCGTCGCGCAGCGGCGCGACGTAGCCCACCTGCGCCTCGCGGAACAGCGCCATCAGCAGATTGCGCTCGTACTTGCGGTTCAGGTACTGGATCGGCGTCCAGTCGAGCTGCGCGAAACGGCCGTTGATCCGGCCCGCCTCGCCTTCGAGATTGCGGCGAATCGTCTGGTAGGTCTGCACGTCGGAGCGCGTCGGCGGCGCGATCTGCAGGAGCGAGACGCGGCCATGCCAGCCCGGCCCGTTCTGCAGCAGGCGCTCGAACGCCTGGAAGCGCTCGGCGAGCCCCTTCGAATAATCGAGCCGGTCCACGCTCATGATCAGCTTGCGTCCGCGCATGGCTTCGCGCAGGCTGCGCACGGCCTTGCGGTCGGCGAACTGCGACGAGGCTTTGGCAATGGCGTCCGGATAGATGCCGATCGGGTACGCCCCGACCTTGAGGAAGCGGTCCCACGCGTGGACCATGCCGTCGTCGCTTGCGGTGCCATGACCGCCGCGCTCGATGTAGTCGAGAAAGGCCTGACGGTCCGCGTCGGTCTGGAAACCGACCACGTCGTAGTGGCACATGAACTTCATGAGTTCTTCGTGCGGCGGCACCGAGCGCATGACTTCGGGCACCGGCAGCGGAATGTGCAGGAAGAAGCCGATCGGGTTCTTCACCCCGAGATCGCGCAGGCAGCGCGCGAACGGAATCAGGTGATAGTCGTGCACCCAGATGATGTCGTCGGGCTCGATGAGCGGCTGCAACTGGCGCGCGAGCGACACGTTTACGCGCAGGTAACCGCCGTACTCCTGGCGCTCATAGCGCGCGAGGTCGTTGCGGTAGTGGAACGTCGGCCAGAGCGTCGTATTCGAGAAGCCCTTGTAGTACTGGTCATAGTCACGCCGGGTAAGACCCACCGTCGCGTAGGTGACGCTGCCCTGCTGCTCGATGACCGGTGCGGACGGTTCCGCGACGGTCTCGCCGCTCCACCCGAACCACACACCGCCGGTTTCCTTGAGCGCGTCCAATACGCCCACTGCGAGCCCGCCCGCTGCGGGACGGCCCTCCTGGGTCGGCGCAACGCGATTCGATACCACGATCAGTCTGCCCATTGCGGCTCTACCTCCTGTTTCGTTGGGTCCGAAGACAATGCTTCAGGTACGCACGCAAGACGCGTGCCGGATAGACAGGGTCGGAGCAAAAATCTTTCCTCGTAAGTGACGGCGCGAGCAAATTCCGCGCGGCAATCGCGCAAGTCCGGAATGCCCGGTGATTAGCGAGACCAGGAAACCGGCCTGCAAACAGCGCGCGGCGAACTGCGGTTCGAAGCGAATCAGGCGTCCTGTTCCGAGCCGAGATCGCGCTGGTACTCGATGCCCTCAGCCCGCGCCCCGCCTTGGTTGTGCTCGCCGTCGGGCGGCACGCCAGGCGCTGCGCGATTCTGGCCCGCGGGGTCCGGCGCGTTCGACTGCTGCGGACTGCTTTTCTCTTGCGAATCGCGCGGGCCACGCTTGCCCGTGTAACGTGCGGAGCGGCGCAAGGCAGGATGTCTCATGTCGATGCCTCCAGCGGGAAGGCGGCCACGCGGCCGTGGCGCTTTTTTATAGTCCAGGGTTCGCCGCGTGAATCCGCCGGTAAAAATGGTGGGGCCTTTGTAACTAGTACATAAAAACCATCAGGATCTGCTGATGACTTCTTAAGGCAGCGCGAGCAGATGCTCACGTGGCGGGCAATGCGCCAGACGAACGACGAAATCGAGAGGAGACCGAAGGGTCGAATCGGGGCCGCGCGTGCGGCACTTCGCCCGGCGGCTCTGGCGGATCGCCAATAGGAGGCACGTCGGGCTCACCGGGCTGGTCCGGCGGCGGTTCGTCGGGCTGCGGAGTATGCGCGAGCCAGGGCTTCACGCGGACGGCATCACTGGATTTGCAGCTCGGCATTTTTCGCTCCTCATCATGGACGCGAAACTCACACTGCAAGCGTCGTACCGCCCGTGCGAGCGCGCCCAGGCGGACGCGCTCGCACATGCTGCTCAGGCGCCGGCTACGCGCGCGGGCGCATCGCCCTTGCCGGCGCTTTCGTTGCCGTACTCCACAAGACGGTTATAGAGCGTCTTCAGGCTGATGCCGAGGATTTCCGCCGCGCGCGTCTTCACGCCGCCGCACTGCTCGAGCGTCGCGAGGATGAGCTGGCGATCCGCATCGGCAAGCGAGGTGCCGAACGGGATCGTCACCGCCGTGCCCGCAATCGGCTTCGAGAGCGAGATCTGCAGCGGCACCGTCGCCGTGAAATCGCCGTCGTTGCCCGACATGATGTGCGCGCGCTGCACGTAGTTCTTCAGCTCGCGTACGTTGCCGGGCCACGGGTAGGCGGCCAGCATGTCGCGCACCGCCGCGGGAAACTGCTTCTTCGTGCCGTGACGCTCGTTCAGCTCGTCGAGGAACGCCTGGGCGAGCAGCTCGACGTCCTTGCCGCGCTCGCGCAGCGGCGGCAGGCTGATCGGAAACACGTTCAGGCGGTGATAAAGGTCCAGACGCAGCTTGCCCTCGGCGACGGCCTGCTCCGGGTCGCGGTTGGTCGCCGCGATCAGACGCACGTCGGTCTCGATTTCCTTGGTCGTGCCCACGCGCATGAACATGCCGGTCTCGAGCACGCGCAGCAGCTTCACCTGCAGCTCGATCGGCATTTCGGTGATTTCGTCGAGGAACAGCGTGCCGCCGTTCGCGCGCTCGAAATAGCCCTTGTGCTGCCGGTCGGCGCCCGTGAACGAGCCGCGCTCGTGGCCGAACATCTCGGACTCGATCAGGTTCGGCGAGATCGCGCCGCAGTTCACCGCGAGGAATTCGTGCTTGCGGCGCAGGCTCAACTGGTGGATGGTCTGCGCCGCCACTTCCTTGCCGGTGCCCGATTCGCCCACCAGCATGACCGAGGCGGGCGTCGGCGCAACACGGCTGATCTGGTCGTAGACCTCCTGCATGGTCGGCGAATTGCCGAGCATCAGGCCGAAGCGGCCCATGCGGCGCAACTCGCCGCGCAGCGTGCCGATTTCGGCCTTGAGGTCGCCCGCGCGCGGCAGGCGGTTCAGGATCGCCTTCACGCGCTGGAGGTTGATCGGCTTGACCAGGTAATCGATCGCGCCGGATTTGAGCGCATCGACTGCCGTCTCGACCGTCGCATGCCCGGTGATGACCACGAGTTCCACGCCCGAGCGCGGGTCGAGATCCTCGAAAAGGTCGGTGCCACTGCCGTCGGGCAGCTTCAGGTCGGTGAAGACCACGTCCGGCGTCTGCCGCACGAGCTGGATGCGCGCCTCGCGCAGGTCGCCTGCCTGGGCAGTGGTGAGCCCGTCGTCGCTCACCACGGCCGCCAGCGCCTCGCGGGTTTGCGCATCGTCATCGACAATCAATACATGTGGCATCGCGTCTCGTCAGCCTTGATAGGTGAATGGCTCCAAAGCGCGCGCGCCGCGCCCTTCGCAGGCGTGCCGGACAACGTTGCCCGGCACCGCGGAAGTCGCGACGCACGTGTTTGCGCTGCAGTGGAGTACGAAACGGTCGGACGCAAACCCAAGACGACAAAAGCCTGAATATGCGCGGTTTTGCTACATCGGAGCAACAATACCGTCAGCCGCGGGCCGCCCGAACCTCGATTGTTGTTGATATCACTATTATAGACTTATTCGAGACAAGCGGGCACGGCTCTCGCGTGGCCCTGCCACGCCGGCCTTCTAGCTGTGCGGAAACGGCCACGGCATGCCAGCCGAACCATTCGCGCCGTTCACGCCATTCGGCATCCGGCCCTTCGCGCCATGTGCAGGCGAGTCCGAAGCGCCCCCGGCCATGGCCACTTCCGGGCCCAGCCCGTTGTTGCCCGTGGTATCGGCAAGTGAGCCGCCCTCTCCTTCCCAGCGGCTCAGATCGCGATAAAAGGTTTGCCGTTGCATGCGATGACGCTGCGAGAAACGCCAGGCCAGCATGCCAGCCATGGCGCCAAGCGCACCGACGGTTACGAGGGTTCCCACCAAACCGCTGCGGTTCTTCGACATATCGCTTTCTCCCAGATACGCCTCGTCAAAGACGGAAGACGCGAGTTGACTCGAATGACATCGCCCGGGGCGTGGCCGATCCGCTGCCCCTATCCATGCAGACGGCGCCGGGCTTCTCGAGTTCCGCAGCAGGATGCGTGCCACACTCCCTCGCGCTGTGCCTGGACAGGTCCATTGCCCTGTCAGGCGCGGCAGTGGTTAAATGTTTACGCGAAAGCGAGATACCAGGCTCGAAGACGCAAACCTCGCGGCCGTCGGAGCGGCAAGTTCCGCACCTGTCCTGGACGGCCAGCCCCGGATCGCAGGGCCTGTTCGCCGATACGCGCAGAAGCATGCCGATGCGCGCAGAAGCAAACGCCCCGCACTACCTTTGCAGGACGAACATCCCTATGGCGTCAATCGAGCCGGGCTCGCCCGCCGCCACAAAACGCAACAGCGAAAACAACGGAAATCCCGCAGCGGACGCCGAGGCGCGCGTCGCGGGATTGCAGTCGTACGGTCTGCTGTACGGCTCGTCGGCGGTCATGCTGGATCTTTATGCGCAGATCGACCGCGTGGCCGTGACCGAGGCGACGGCACTCATCGTCGGCGAATCGGGCACGGGCAAGGAACTGATCGCCCGGACCATCCACGCCCACAGCGAACGCCGCGACGGCCCGTTCATCGCGGTCAACTGCGGCGCGATTCCCGACGAACTGATCGAGGCCGAGTTGTTCGGTCACGAAAAAGGCAGCTTCACGGGCGCCGTGCAGGCGCGCGACGGCCACTTCGAGCACGCGCGCGGCGGCACGCTGTTCCTCGACGAAATCACCGAGATGTCGCTGCTGCATCAGGTGAAGCTGCTGCGCGCGCTCGAAACCGGCGAGTACTTTCCGGTGGGTGGCAACGAAGCGATTCGCGGCGACGTGCGCATCATCGCCGCCACCAACCGCGACCCCGTAACGGCCGTGAAGGAAAACTGCCTGCGCGAGGACCTGATGTACCGGCTCGCGGTGTTTCCGCTGCGCGCGCCGCCGCTGCGTGAACGTGAGCGCGACCGCGAGCTGCTCGCGCAGCATTTCCTCACCGAACTGAACGACCAGGAAGGCACGCAAAAGGCGTTCAGCAAGCGCGCGCTCGAAACCGTGCGCAACTGGTCGTGGCCCGGCAACGTGCGCGAACTGAAAAACGCCGTGTACCGCGCGTACATCCTCGCGGAAAAGGTCGTGGAGATCGCACATCCGCAGTTGGTGCCGCGCGTGAAGAAGCCCGTCACCCAGGGCGACGCCATGAGCGTCTGGATCGGCACGCCGCTCGCCGATGCGCAGAAGCAGATCATTCTCGGCACGCTCAAATACTGCGGTGGCGACAAGCGTCTCGCGGCGCGCACGCTCGGCGTGAGCCTCAAGACGCTCTACAACCGGCTCGGCAGCTACGGCGCCGACGATGGCGAAAGCGAAGCGCCCACCGAGCCGGACGCGGACGAAGCCTGATTGCCCTCCCCGTCCATCGCGGCACGTTCGTTGCGCGACGAGGCGGGAGCAGTACGGCAGGCCGATCAAAGGTCGGTCTGCCGTGCACGCCCTTTTGCAATTTCTTGCACTTTACCTATCCCCGTAAGCAATGCCGTGCTGCACAATCCGCAGCACGTCAAGTAAGCAAAACATGCCGGATATCCGCGCAATGCGGCGCTATCCGGCTAGCGGCAGGGAATCATCATGCAAGAACGAAGTGCTCGGGCGCGCGTTGCGCCATCGGTGTCAGCGGCGGTCATGGAAACGATTGCCGGCGGCAGCCCGCGCCCTTCCGCGCATCCTCCCCGGCGACGCGTCATGTCGCTCACGCTGCTCGCCACGGTGGCGAGCCTCGCGTGCTCGGCGTGCAGTTCGCTCTACTCCGAAGGCGCGCAAACGGGCGCCGGTATCGCCGGCGCAGCAGTTGCCTCGAAAGTGACGAGCAACGCCGCCGTGGCGACCGGCATCGGCCTTGGCGCCGTGGCCGCGGCGAAGGCCGGCGTGCAGTACTCCGAGCGCGTCGTCCACACCAACACCCAGAACAGCATCGCCCACGCGGCGGGCCCGCTCGCAGTCGGCGCGGTCGCGCCATGGTCGATCACGCACTCGTTCCCGATCGAGGACGACGAACACGGCCGCGTCACGGTGAGCCGCACGATCAGCAGCGGTGCGCTCGACTGCAAGGAGATCGTGTTCTCCGTCGACCACGAGGCCACGAAGGACAAACCCGCCTCGAGCGTGTTCTTCGTCGCATCGGTGTGCCGCGACGGCGACAACTGGAAGTGGGCCTCGGCCGAACCCGCTACCGCCCGGTGGGGTGCGCTGCAATGAACGGCATGAACGCGCGCGCGAAGCGCGTACGGCACGTTGCAACGGAGTCGTCGACGGCTCGCCCCGTGATGCTCATCGCGCTGGCCGCGCTCTGCGCGGGCATCGCGCTCGCGGCGAGCGGCTGCTCGTCGATCGGCGCGGCAAGCGGCGCTGCGGCTGCGGCGGCAACGGGCATCGTCACGGCGAATCCTGCCGTGGGCATCGGCGTAGGCATTGCCGTGCAGGCGGCCACCGACGAAGCCGTCGGCCGCTTCATGAAAAACATGCACGCGGACCAGCAGGCACTGATCGCCGAAACAGCCGGCCGCCTGCCCGTGGGCGGCATGGACCTCTGGCGCATCAAGCACGATTTGCCCGTGGGGAACGGCCACGGCCAGGTGCGCGTGACGCGCGCGTTCGCCAACGCCCTCACGCTGTGCAAGGACTTCGTATTCTCGGTGCAGGACGGCGAGAAAGCCGACGCGCCCGAGCAGTGGTTCACCGCGAGCGCCTGTCAGGACCAGTCGGGCTGGAAGTGGGCCACGGCCGAGCCCGCGGTGGAGCGCTGGGGCACGCTGCAATAGCCTGCCTCATCCGCAAACGAAAACGGTCGCCGGGTGAACGCACCCCGCGACCGTTTTTAATGCCTGGCGAAAAGCGCGTCGCTCAGGACTCCACGTCTTCGAGGCTGAAGATTTCCGACTGGTCGTTATACGAGAAGATCTCGCCATAACGCCCCCAGTCGATCACGGTGTCGAGCGTTTCTTCCGCCGCGCCATCGGAGAGAAAGTCCTCCAGCTCCTGCTCGAAACGCACGCGCGGCGCGCGATGGCCCGGGCGCTCGTTGAGCACCTTCTTGATGCGCGCCGCGAGCGGCACGTGGCGCAGCAAATGTTCGGCGAACATCATCTTGCGCTCCTGCGTGCCGAACTCCGCGAACACGCGCGCGGGCGGCGTGAGCAGCACGTCGCCTTCGCGCACGTCGGCGAAACCGAGGTTCTGCAGCACTTCCGCGATCGGGAACAGGTCGTCCACTTCCAGATGCAGCGAGCGCGCAATTTCCGGCATGTCGGCGCGGCCGTGATACGGCGCCATCGCGAGCGTTTCGATCAGACCGGCCATCAGGTTGGTCGACACGCGCGGCAGCCAGCTGCCGAGTTCGAGGCCCTTCCTGGTCGTCTCGTCGGTCTGACGCGCGGTCATCTTCGCGTAGATGTCGTCCACGAGCTTGCGGAACGCCGGGTCGAGACGGTTGCGCGGATGTTTGAACGGTACCTTGATCTCGGCCACCACGCGGCCCGGATTCGACGACAACACCAGGATGCGGTCGCACATGAACACCGCTTCTTCGATGTTGTGCGTGACAATCAGCACCGACTTGATCGGCAAGCGGCCTTGCGTCCACAGGTCGAGCAGGTCGGTGCGCAGCGTTTCGGCCGTCAGCACGTCGAGCGCGGAGAACGGCTCGTCCATGAGCATCAGCATCGGGTCGACCACGAGCGCGCGCGCGAAACCCACGCGCTGGCGCATGCCGCCCGAAAGCTCGCGTGGATACGCGTTTTCGAAGCCGTCCAGACCGATCAGGTCGATGGCCGCCAGCGCCCGTTCGCGGCGCTCGCCTGCGCCTACGCCCTGCGCTTCGAGGCCCGCTTCCACGTTCTGCAGCACCGTGAGCCACGGGAACAGCGCGAAGGTCTGGAACACCATCGCCACGCCTTCGGCCGGCCCTTCGAGCGGCTTGCCGCGCCAGGTGACGTCGCCGGAGGTCGGCGAGATCAGGCCCGCGATGATGCGCAGCAGCGTGGACTTGCCCGAGCCCGAGCGGCCTAGCAGCCCGACGATCTCGCCCTCGCGCAGCTGGAGGTTGGCGTCGTCGAGCACGAGCAGCTCGCCCTGGTTCTTTTTGAAGCCCCGGCACACGTCCTTCACGTTCAGAATTTCTTCGCCGAGGCGCGGCGGGTTCGGGGCCGTCTGCACATCGCCGTGCGCGGCGCTCAGCGTCTTGGGGTTTTGCATCGCGTTACCTTCGATCATTCGTTGTTCGATCAGTCGTCGATCAGTCGAGCCGCAGACGGGACTCGGCGTACGTGTACAGCGGGCGCCACAAGAGGCGGTTGAACAGCGTGACGAAGAGCGACATCACGGCAATGCCGAGGATGATCTTCGGGTAATCGCCGGCCGCCGTCATCTGCGCGATGTAGGCGCCGAGGCCGTGCGCGACGACCTTCGTGTCGCCCCACTGCACGAACTCCGCGACGATACTCGCGTTCCACGCGCCGCCCGAAGCCGTGATGGCGCCCGTCACGTAGTACGGGAAAATGCCCGGCAGCATGGCCTGACGCCACCACTGCCAGCCACGAATGCGGAAGTTCTTCGCCGCTTCCTTGTAGTCGTTCGGATAGGCGCTGGCCCCCGCGATCACGTTGAACAGGATATACCACTGGGTGCCGAGGACGATCAGCGGCGACAGCCAGATGTCCGGGTTCAGGTGAAAGCGCACGATCACGATTACGAACACCGGGAACAGCAGGTTCGCCGGGAACGCCGCGAGGAACTGCGCGAGCGGCTGCACCTTCTCGGCGAGCGCCGGGCGCAGGCCGATCAGCACGCCGAGCGGCACCCAGATCACCGAAGCGATAGCGATCAGCAAGACCACGCGAAAGTGCGTGATGAAGCCGAGGCCGAGCACGTGCCACACTTCGTCGAGCGTCACACCCGTGCGTACGAAGGTCACCACGCGCCATACGACGAACACGGTCAATGCGATCACGAGCACGGCCCACACGGCGTCGCCAACGCGTGCGCGCAAGCCGGGGCGGCCGCGCGCGACGGGCGCCGCGAACGTCACGTTCGGAAACGACGGCAGCTTGATCGGCATGCGCGCAGCCTTGGCGAAGAGCCAGCCGAGCGGCACGAGCAGTTGATGAATGAGATGGGTGCGGCGAATCAGATCGAGCAGCCACGATTCGGGCGCGTCGCCCGAGCTCGTGTTCTCCATGCGGAACTTGTCGGCCCACGCGACGAGCGGGCGGAACAGGAACTGGTCGTAGGCGAGAATCACGACGACCATCGCGAGAATCACCCAGCCCACGGCGTGCAGGTTCTTTTCCGCGATCGCCTGGGCCAGATACGCGCCGACACCCGGCAGCGTGATCGTGTTGTTGCCCACCGTGATCGCTTCGGAGGCCACCACGAAGAACCAGCCGCCCGACATCGACATCATCATGTTCCAGATGAGGCCCGGCATCGAGAACGGCACTTCGAGCTTCCAGAAGCGCTGCCATGCGGTCAGATGAAACCCGCGCGAGACTTCATCCAGATCGCGCGGCACCGTGCGCAGCGACTGGTAGAAGCTGAAGGTCATGTTCCACGCCTGGCTCGTGAAGATCGCGAAGATCGCCGCGAGCTCGGCCCCCAGCACGCGCGAGGGAAAGAGCGCGAGAAAGAACGTGACCGTAAACGAGATGTAGCCGAGCACCGGCACCGACTGCAGGATGTCGAGAATCGGCACGAGCACCTGGCCCGCGCGGCGGCTCTTCGCCGCGAGCGTGCCGTAGACGAGCGTGAAGATCAGCGAGGCCACCATCGCCGCGAGCATGCGCAGCGTGGTGCGCATGGCGTACTCGGGCAGGTTCGCGGGATCGAGCGAGATGGGCTGCGCCTTCAACGTGGCAATGGGCGCCATCGTTTCGTGAAAGCCCACGGCCGCCATCGCGATCAGGCCGATCATCAGCGGGAACGCCACGAAGTCCCAGCGGTTCGGCAGCACGCGCCACGCCGAGGCGTTGGCCGTGCGGTTCAGGTTGAAGCTGAACTCCATTCAGACGCCCTCCGCGACGGGTTTCAGAAAGGCGGACGACTTGACGTCCGTGCCGCCGGAAAGGCACTGCACGAGCTGCGGGGATGGCGGATCGACAAAGGCAAGGCGCATGGACTCAGAATTTCGTTGGCGTTGATGACACGGCGACGATGCCGCGGTGGTACGCACCGCCCGCGCCGCAGTTGCGGCTGGCAACTGGCGGGGGGGCTTGCCTCGACTGAAACGGCACGACACTACTACAACCTTGATGACACTCACAACCGCGCCCGGCACGCCTCGAAAGCCAGACCACACGGGCTTTCGCGGCGCTTTCGCCGGCCTTCTGGAGAGCTTCCAGAAGGCGCCGCGCGCGGGATGTGCACGTCATCGTGATGACGCATCGATGACGCCTTGATGACACAACGACGCCGGGGCCGCCTCCGCGCTTGCCTCATTCGCGCCGCCAACGCCAGTGGGCGTCGCTTGCGCGCCACACGCTGGCACGCGCGTGAACCGTTCACGCGAAGCCGCGCCAACCGCGTTTAACGCCCCGTCGACCCCGCTCATCGCCGCGTGTCGCCGTGCTGACGGCATGCGCCTTGCATGTTAGCGGTCCACGCTCTCGCCGCCGCCCGCTCGCGCCGCCTCGCAACGCCGCACTGACGCTTAGATAGCGGGCTCGCCAGCCCCGTTTCGAGGGGTAAAATCGACACGCTCCGTCAGTAGCGCTCCTACGCCCCGGGCGCCGACACCCACGCCTCAATACCACTCACGAACCAGAAGGCCGATGAACAGGAGACTCTTGCGTCAGGCAGCCGGGCCCCTCGGGGTCGTGGTGGTCGCGCTCGTCTGCTGGGCGGCGGCCGGCTGGCTCGCGGACCGCATGGTCCGCCAGGAGTTCGAGGCCGCGCTCGCCGCACAGCGCCAGATGATGCGCTCGGTCGTGGACAACATGGCCGAAGTGATCGCCAGCGACCTCGCCATGTCGCGCGCCATTCCGGCGACGATGGCCGAAACCCGCGTCGTCCAGCAGGCGCTCACTGGGGCCGCGCATTATGCCGCGTCGAGCGATTCGACGGAACTGGCGCGGCGCAAGGAGTTGCAGGGCGTGCCGGCGCTCGCCGGGGTCGACCGCTTCCTCCACGACGCCCAGGGCTTCTCCGGGCTCGATGCAATCTGGCTCGTCAACGCGAACGGCATCTGCATCGCGTCGAGCAATGCGCTCGAAAAAATCTCCTACGTCGGCGTGGACATGCGTCCGCGCGCGTATCTGAACGACACGCTGCTCGGGGCGTTTTCCGAGGCCTACGGCGTGGGCACGGCAAGCGGCGAGCCAGGCATTTTCGTCGCCGCGCCCGCCTATGACGACGGCCTGCTGGTCGGCGCCGTAGTCGCGAAGGTCAGCATCGCGCGGCTGCGCCACTGGGTCACCCGCCCCGGCACCTTCGTCGCAGACAACAATGGCGTCATCATCATGGCCCATGACAGCGCGCTCGAAGGACGCGCACTGCCGGGCTCACACGTCGCCGAAATGAATGCGCTGGACCGCGTGAACACCTATCTGCGCGAGCACTTCGCGCCGCTCGAGCTGCGCTCGGCATCGAAACCCGTGTTGAGCGAAGCGCCGTGGATCCCGCGCGCCGACGCCGCGCAAATGGTCGCCTTGCCGGGCCAGCGCACGCCTGCCCTCTACGAGCAGCGCGGCGGCCTGAACTCCGGGCTCTCGGCGCACCTCGTCGATCCGGTCAATGCGTGGTCCGAGCTGATCGCGAACCATCGGCGCGACCGGCTCCTCATTTTCCTCACGCTCGCGGGCACCGCGGCGCTCGCTGCGGTGATCTCGGTGTCGTGGGTGCGCGAGCGGCGTCTGCACCACGCGAGCCGCGATCTCGCCGGGCAGTTGCAGGCCGCGAACGCCCTGCTCGCCGCCGAGGCGCGCCACGACGCCCTGACCGGCGCGCTCTCGCGGCGCTACTTCCTCGACCTGCTGCGCCGCGAGATCGACACGGCCTACGAGGCAGGCGAACCGCTGTGCATGGCGATTGCCGACCTCGACTACTTCAAGCAGATCAACGACCGCTTCGGCCACCCGGCGGGCGACCGCGCGCTCCAGCATTTCGTGGAGACCTGCCGCGCCGAACTGCGCGCCGACGACGCCGTCGGACGCCTGGGCGGCGAGGAGTTCGGCATCCTGCTGCCCGCGACCTCGCTTGCCACGGGGCTCATGGTGCTCGATCGCCTGCGCGAGCAGGTGAGCAAACGCATTTGCGTGGAATTGCCCGAGGAAGCGAGCGTGAGCGTGAGCATCGGCGTGACCGAACTTGCGGCCGCGCAGGATCAGCCCGAGCGTCTGATGAGCCGCGCCGACCTCGCGCTCTATATGGCGAAGGCGGCCGGGCGCGACCGTTGCGAGGCCATGACGGCCGAGGGCGTCGTGCCGCCGCGCGCCGCGGCGCCGACCTGGTGAGTGCGCAACGAGCTTGCCCAACCCATCACACGAGGGATGCCCGTCCCAGGCTGCGGGGCTCGCCCGGCTCAACCGGCGAGGCGCGGTATCATGGGATGAACGGTGCGCGCCAGTCCATACGGTGCGCATGAGTCAAACCGCGCCACTTCGGTGTTCCGCACAAATCTGGAGGCATGCATGAAGGGAAATCTGGTCATTGTCTGCCGCGATCAGGATGCGCTCGCGTTCGACCAGTTGATGGTCGAGTACGGCGCGTTCCAGACGCGCCTGTCATCGACCGCGTGGTACCTGAAACTCGACGCCACGCCCGAGCTGATTCAGGAAGAGATTCTTGCCCGCCTCGGCAAGTACACCACGCACTACATCTTCGAGGCCGACACCGTGACCTACAACACGGTGGACAACGAGGCCGCCGCCGCGCTCGATACGCTCTTTACGGCCTGAGCGGCTGCGCCAAACCTGACCTGGCTGAACCTGGCGTCGCTGTACCGGCGCCTTCGGGCGAGCCCCTCCGGCCATGCCCCGCCCGTTCGCTGAGGGCCTGCGCCAAACCATTCCAGCGCGATTTACCAGATCTGCGCCGCCTCGGTGACGGTGCGCTCCACCACGTCGAACGCAAACGTCATGCGCACCGCGAGCCCGCCGCTCTCGCCGTTGCCGATCGAAAGCTCGCCGCCCGCGCGGCGCACGAGCCGCTCGACGATCGCGAGGCCGAGGCCGCTGTGGCCGTTGCCGCCGCGCGCCGGGTCGAGGCGCACGAACGGCCGGCTCGCCTGCGTCAGTTCCTGGTCGGGGATGCCCTTGCCGTGGTCGCGCACGGTGAGCGAAAAACCCGTCGCGCCGCGCTCGCTCTCGATCACGACAGGCGGTGCGCCGTACGCATGCGCGTTGTCGAGCAGGTTCGAGACCACGCGTTCGAGCGTGGCCGCAGGCAGGCGAAACTCCGGACCCGCACGCAGACGCGTTTCGATCGCAATCGTCTCGCCGCTCGCCGTGCGGTGGTTGCGCGCGATACGCTCGCACTGGTCGTCGACCTCGACGGGCTCGCTGCGATCGGCGCCGTCGTGCGCGAACACGAGGAACTGGTCGACGATATGCGCCATCGACTCGACATCGCGCACCACGCCGTCGCGCACCTTTTGCTCGTCCATCATTTCGGCGCGCAGGCGCAGCCGGGCAAGCGGCGTCTTGAGATCGTGCGCCACGCCCGCCAGCATGACGGCGCGGTCTTTCTCCGTACGCTCGACTTCCTTGACCATCTGGTTAAAGCCCAGCGTGAGCTGACGCAGCTCGCGCGGCCCGCGTTCGGGCACGGGCGGCACGGGCTCGCCGCGGCCAAAGCGCCCCACGGCCTGCGCGAGCGCGCTCAGCGGCTGTTGCAGCATCCACGCGGCCACGAGCGCGGCGACCACAGCGGTGGCGAAAATGGTGATGACCCAAGGCAGAAACTTGTCGAGCGGCCGCATGATCCGCAGCGGCTGGCCCGGCAGCACGATCCAGCGGGCGTCCTGCGGCCCGCGCACCCAGAGCGTGGGCGGCCCGCCGGGCGGCCCGACGCGCACGTCGGTGCCAGGCGGCATGCGTTCGCGCACGTCGTCGATGAAACGGCGCAGCGGCTCGGGCATGCGGTCGGTGACCGGCGGCACGGCGGGACTCGCCGGATCGACGAGTTGCACGCGCGAAGGCAGCGGCTGGTCGGGCTCGCGCTCGACGTGCTGGCGCACCGCGTCGACGAGGAAGGTCGCTTCCTCGACGGCGTAGCGCGTTTGCATCTGATTGTGTTCGACGCGCATGAGCGTGAACCACGCGACATGCGACACCAGTAGAACGCCGATGAAGATGACCGCGAGGCGCCCGAACAGCGAATCAACCGGCTGGCGCATGGTTGCCCTGCTCTCCGTCGGGAACGAACACGTAGCCGCGCCCGCGGACGGTCTGAATGAAGCGCGGCGTGGACGGGTCGCTTTCGAGAATGCGTCGCAGACGCCATACCTGCACGTCGATGCCGCGGTCGGTGCCGTCGTACTCGGGACCGTGCAGCAATTCCAGCAGACGCTCGCGCGTGAGCGTACGCATGGGGTGATTCACGAAAATCTTCAGCAGCGCGAACTCGCTGCCCGACAGCATGATGGGCTTGCCCTCCTGTTGCAGCGTGCGCGACTGGAAGTCGAGCGTGAAGCGGCCGAACGCGTACGGCTCGCGCTGCTCGGGCGCCGCGGCCGAAGGCACCGTGCGGCGCCGGCGCAGCACCGCCTGCACGCGCGCGAGCAGTTCGCGCGGGTTGAACGGCTTGCCGAGGTAGTCGTCCGCGCCCAGTTCGAGGCCGACGATGCGGTCCACGTCGTCCGCGCGCGCCGTCAGCATGATCACGGGGATGTCGTCGCCGGCTGCGCGCAGCTTGCGCAGCGCGGTCAGGCCGTCCACGCCCGGCATCATCAGGTCGAGCACGATCAGGTCCGGGCGCTCGCGCTCGAGCCGCCGCTCCAGCGAGCCGGCGTCGTGCAGCACCGAGACTTCCATGCCCTGGCGCGCGAGATAGTCGCGCAGGAGGTCGCGTAGTTCGAGGTCGTCGTCGACGACAAGGATTTGAGTAGCCATGGGATGAAGTGTAACGCGCGCGCACGGGCCGTTTGCTTACAGCTCTTCCAGCTGGGTTACGAGGTGTTACCGCGAAAGGCGCGTGTAATGTCGCGTAATCTCGGCGCCCCCCCGCGTAACACGCGCTGGCTGCCCGGTCGATACGCTAGGGACACCGGTTGCGAGCGCCACCACTTTCCGAAAGCGCCGCGCCAGACCGGATAAAACCCTCATGGATTTGTCAGGAGCATCACCATGTACAAGACGACTTCGCGCCTTCTCGCTATCGCCGCTGCCTCGCTCGCGCTCACCCTGGGCGCCACCGCTGCCAACGCCCAAACCCCGCCGCCCCCGGGCGGTCCGGGCATGATGCACGGCGCTCCGGGCATGCATGACGGCCCCGGCATGCACGGCGATTTCATGCTCGGCTTCAAGAAGCTGCACGACAAGCTGAACCTGAACGCCGCGCAGGAAAAGCAATGGCAGGCCGCGCTCGACACGATGAAGCAGAACGGTCAGGCCATGCGCAAGAATCATGAACAGATGAAGCAGCAGTTCGATTCGATGAAGAATCAGCCGATCCTCGACCTGAACGCCATGCACACGGCGCACGAGCAGGTCGAGCAGCAGAACCAGCAGTTGCGCGAGCAAACCACGCAAGCGTGGCTCGCCTTCTACAACGGCCTGAACGACCAGCAGAAGACGACCGTGAGCACGGCGATCAAGGAACGCTTCGCGAAGATGGAGCAGCGCCACGAGCAGATGCGCGAGCGCTGGGAGCAGCACCACAAGGGCGGCGCTTCGGCACCGGCTGCCCAGCAGTAATCGGCACACGCGCGCGCGCAATTGCGCGACAAAGCGGCGCGACAAAGCGCCGCGGGATTCGCACCCCGCGGCGCTTTTTTTCATGGCGCGGGCGGCCGCTTGCCGCTGCCTGTCAACGGCTCAGGCGAGATCGAACAGCAGCACTTCGGCCGCGGCACCGTTTGCAAGCGCGACGGCCGCCTCAGCCTCGATCATCGCGGCATCACCGGCTTCGAGGCGTTGGCCATTCACGTCGAGCGCACCGCGCGCCACATGCAGATAGACGCGCCGCCCGGCAGGCACCGAATACTCGACGCGCTCTTCGCCGTCGACCAGAGCCGCGTAGATCGCGGCATCCGACTGCACGGTCACCGAGCCGTCGCGCCCGTCGGGCGAGGCGACGAGGCGCAGCCGCCCGCGCTTGTCGGCGTCGTCGAAGCGCTTCTCCTCGTAGCCGGGCGCCCCGCCCCGCTCACGCGGCAGCAGCCAGATCTGCAGCAGGTGCGCTTGCTCTTCCTTCGAGCCGTTGAACTCGCTGTGCATCACGCCGGTGCCGGCGCTCATGCGCTGCACGTCGCCGGGGCGGATGGTCGAGCCGTTGCCCATGCTGTCGCGGTGCGCGAGCGCCCCGGAAAGCACATAGGTCACGATCTCCATGTCACGGTGGCCGTGCGCGCCGAAGCCCTGGCCGCCCGCGATGCGGTCGTCGTTGAGCACCCGCAGCGCACCGTAGTGCATGTGCGCTTCGTCGAAATAGTCGGCAAACGAAAAGCTGTGGTACGAGTCGAGCCAGCCGTGGTTGGCATGGCCGCGTTCGTCGGCGCGTCGGATAGTCAGCATGGCAATCTCCGGTCAATCATGTCGATGTCCGAAGGTAAGGGCGGCGGCCCACTTGCACAATCCGCAGCGGCGCACCGCATCGTTTCACCAGCAACATCAATGCGCTGCGCTGCCGACGTCGCCCTGCGTCAGACCCGCACGCCCCCCGGCTTCGGGTAAAATACCGCGCTTTTCGGCCGGCGTGAGCCCTGATGGCCCCGGGGTGGACACCCCGTGGCGATTATCCGCCCCGCCAGCGCGCGCTGCCGCAGGGGCCGGAGTGCGTCGCGCTTTCCGACCCGCATTTTTGATCACCTAGAATGGCGGCCAACGGCCACGAGCCGGTCCGCCTTGCGTCGGCCGCGCGCCCCTACCGCGCCGCGCCGCCCGTATCAGTCGTGCATGGGACGGAGTCAGTGCTAAAAAAAGCACTCGCTCCGGCTCGACAGGAGAATGATGAAGAAGTTTGCAGTGTGCGTGGCGCTCGCCCTGATCGCAGGCAGCGCCGCCGCCAAAGAGTGGAAAACCGTGCGCATCGGCGTGGACGCCAGCTATGCGCCGTTCGAATCCAAAGCGCCGAACGGACAGATCGTCGGCTTCGATGTCGACCTCACGAAAGCCCTGTGCGCGCGCATGAGCGTGAAGTGCGTCTGGGTCGAGAACGACCTCGACGGCATCATCCCGGCGCTCAAGGCCCGCAAGTTCGATGCGATCGTGTCGTCGCTGACCATCACGCCGCAGCGCGCCCAGCAGATCGACTACTCCGCGAAGATGTTCGATGCGCCCGCACGCATGCTCGCGCGCACGGGCTCGCCGCTTCTGCCCACGCCGGCTTCGCTCAAGGGCAAGAACGTGGGCGTCGAGCAGGGCTCGACCCAGGAAGCGTACGCAAAGGCGCACTGGGCGCCGCAGGGCGTGAACGTGATCTCGTACCAGAATCAGGATCAGGTCTACCAGGATCTGATCGCCGGGCGCCTCGACGCCACGCTGCAAGACGAGGTCCAGGCGGATTTCGGCTTCCTGAAAACGCCGCGCGGCAAGGGCTTCGCGTGGGCGGGCCCGGAAGTGGAAGACCCGGCGACGATCGGCGACGGCACCGCGATCGGCCTGCGCAAGGACGACGGCGAGCTGAAGGCGAAGTTCAACACGGCGCTGGCCGCGATTCATGCCGACGGCACGTTCGACAAGATCGCGAAGCAGTACTTCGACTTCGATATCTACAAAGGCAAGTGAACGGGAACGCACACGCAGGTAAATAAACAACGAGACACCACCGCTCGCGCCTCGCGCCACGACACATCAAAAGCCCCGGGGGCTCCCCGATAGACCGCCACCGGGCTTCGTATACAGTCACAGGCGCGCTCACGAGCGCAATTGCATCGGCCGCGCGCGACCAGGCTATAAACCGCGCGGCCATGAACGGATTTGAACCGCGGCAGACAGCCGCGCCTTTCGCGGTGTGAGAAACGCATCGTCAAGGACTTGCCCATGTTTCTTCAAGGCTACGGCCCGCTGATCCTCGCCGGCACCTGGCAGACCGTCAAGCTCGCCGTGCTGTCGCTCGCGCTCTCGTTCGTGCTCGGGCTGATCGGCGCGGCGGCCAAGCTCTCCAAAAACCGCGTCGCGCACGGCGCGGGCACGCTCTACACCACGCTCATTCGCGGCGTGCCCGATCTCGTGCTCATGCTGCTGCTCTTCTACAGCATCCAGATCTGGCTGAACAATCTCACCGACATGCTCGGCTGGGATCAGATCGACATCGATCCGTTCCTCGCGGGCGTGGTCGTGCTCGGCTTCATCTACGGCGCGTACTTCACCGAGACGTTCCGCGGTGCGTTCCTCGCCGTGCCGCGCGGCCAGCTCGAAGCGGGCCACGCCTACGGCATGACGGGCTGGCAGGTGTTCACGCGCATCATGTTCCCGCAGATGATGCGCTTCGCACTGCCCGGCATCGGCAACAACTGGCAGGTGCTCGTGAAGTCCACGGCGCTCGTCTCGATCATCGGCCTCGCCGACGTCGTGAAGGCTAGCCAGGACGCCGGCAAGGGCACGCTGCGTTTCTTCTTCTTCACGCTGCTCGCCGGCGCGATCTATCTCGTCATCACCACGGTCTCCAACTTCGTGCTGATGTATCTCGACAAGCGCTACTCCACCGGTGTGCGCAAGGCGGATCTCTGAATCGCGCGAGGCCAAGACCATGCAAGACTTCGTCCAACTGATCCAGCAGTACTGGCGCAACTATCTCTTCTCCGACGGCTACCATTTCAGCGGCGTGGCCATCACGCTGTGGCTGCTCGTCATCTCGATCGGACTCGGCTTCTGCCTCTCGGTGCCGCTCGCCGTGGCCCGCGTGTCGAAGAAGAAGTGGCTCGCCGGGCTCGTGTGGCTCTACACGTACATCTTCCGCGGCACGCCGCTCTACGTGCAGCTGCTGCTGTGCTACACGGGCCTCTACAGCCTCGAGATCGTGCGCAACCACGAACTCACGAGCGCGTTCTTCAGGAGCGGCATGAACTGCACGCTGCTGGCGTTCACGCTCAACACCTGCGCGTATACCACCGAAATCTTCGCGGGCGCGATCAAGGCGACGCCCTACGGCGAGATCGAAGCTGCGCGCGCGTACGGCATGTCGCAATTCACGCTGTACCGCCGCGTAATCCTGCCTTCGGCGTTGCGCCGCGCCCTGCCCTACTACAGCAACGAAGTCATTCTGATGCTGCACGCAACGACCGTGGCCTTCACGGCGACCGTGCCGGACATCCTGAAGATCGCGCGCGACGTGAACTCGGCGACGTATCAGTCGTTCGGCGCATTCGGCATCGCCGCGCTGTTGTACCTGATCATTTCTTTCACGCTCGTGTGGCTGTTCCGCCGCGCAGAGCGCCGCTGGCTCGCGTACCTGCGACCGCAAGGCAAGTGAGCCCGCCAGGGCGTGTTTAAAGGTCAATTGATGAATTCCCAGAAGCAGAAGCTGTTCGTCGACTCCATCCACAAGAAGTACGGCGACAACGAAGTCCTCAAGGGCGTGTCCCTGAAAGCCAATGCCGGCGACGTGATAAGCGTGATCGGCTCGTCCGGTTCGGGCAAAAGCACCATGCTGCGTTGCATCAACTTCCTCGAGCAGCCCAACGAAGGGCGCATCGTGGTGGATGGCGAGGAAGTCGCCACTCGCGCGGACAAGCGCACGGGCGCACTGCACCCCGCCGACGCAAAGCAACTCCAGCGCGTGCGCACCAAGCTCGCCATGGTGTTCCAGCACTTCAACCTCTGGTCGCACATGTCGGTGCTCGAGAACGTGATCGAAGCGCCCGTGCACGTGCTGGGCCTGCCGCGCAAGGAAGCCGAAGAGCGCGCGCGCACCTATCTGGAGAAGGTCGGCCTCGCGCCGCGCGTGGAGAAGCAATATCCCTCGCACCTCTCGGGCGGTCAGCAGCAGCGCGTGGCGATTGCCCGCGCGCTCGCCATGCACCCCGACGTGATGCTGTTCGACGAGCCCACTTCGGCCCTCGATCCCGAACTCGTTGGCGAAGTGCTCAAGGTCATGCAGAAGCTCGCCGAGGAAGGCCGCACGATGATCGTGGTCACACACGAAATGGGTTTCGCGCGCAACGTTTCGAACCACGTCATGTTCCTGCACAAGGGTCTCGTGGAAGAGGAAGGCCAGCCGGCCGAGGTCTTCGCCAATCCGAAGAGCGAGCGCCTGCGCCAGTTCCTTTCAGGCAGCCTCAAATAAGACGACTCGCAGGGTCGCCGCCTTTCGGCGATGTAGCAAAAGTAGTTTTACAAGGCGCTTACAGCGCCTGTTCTTTTTGGGACTTTCATCCTCCAAAAGCCGTCCGTTTAGCCTTAAAAACGGCGATTTTCGCATTACTCCTTGCGAAATCTTCCGTCAATAGTGGCAATCCTGAACTCAGCCATTCAATTGACGTGAGTCCCTTGTCCCACAAGGGTTTCGACCTGGTTGTAGTACCTCTCTGACCACCATCCAGGAAGACCATATTGCAATTTGACGACATCCCGGGGTGCGAGCACGAATTAGTTCGCCAGCGCGGACCTTTTTTGCTAAATTAGTAACCAAAGTAGCAAAACAAAGTTCATTAAAAGTAGTTTCACTTCAAAAAGAACGGGAGATGCCAGTCAACCAGGGGACCTGCAAGACGACCCAGCCCGGGTCATGCAGCGGCACCAGCCCGTACGCCGGTCCTCGGGGTAATTCTCCCTTACGCGACGATTTCTGTTCGCAGCGCCGCCAAGCGCACGGACGTCTTTCGCAGTACTAAGGTTGACTCTTTGACAGGGTATGGAGGAGAAGATGAAGAAAGCTTTGCTCGCCGCAGCATTGATGTCGGCTGGCGTGATCGCGCATGCACAAAGCAGCGTCACGCTCTACGGCCGCCTGGACATGGGTGTGGCGTATATGAACGGCATTGGTGCCGGCAGCGGCGCAAATGGTCAAGCCACCCACGGCTCCAGCCAGGTTCAGCTCGAGAGCGGCTACTGGGGCACCAGCCTCTGGGGCATGAAGGGCGTTGAAGACATCGGTGGCGGCAACAAGGTTCTGTTCCACCTGGAAGGCAGCTTCAGCACCGCCAACGGCACGCTCGGCTCGGCCGGCTCGCTCTGGAATCGCTGGGCGACTATCGGTGTCGCGAACGACCAGTTCGGTACGCTGCTCGCTGGCCGCATGCTGTTCATCTCCAACGGCATTTGGGACTTCGACCCGTTCGGTCAGTCGAACTGGTCGTCGGCCTCGATGGTCCGTGGCCGCAACTGGCCGCAATCGAGCAACAACATTTCGTACCAGTCGCCGAACTGGTTCGGCTTTGACGTGTACGGCCAGTACGCGTTCTCGAACGCGACGAACTGGAACGGCAACAACACGACGCCGTCGGGTCGTGAAGCTGGCCTGCAACTGACCTACACGAGCTCGTTGTTCCAGATCCGCGGCCTGTATGACGAAATCCGCAATCCGAACAATGGTCAGCTGGGCGGCCTGTACAACGCGCTGGACGGCAGCACGAAGACGCCGCTCTCCACCTCGCAGGGTAACGGCAACGGCGTGTTCGCTTACTCGCGCGATTACATGGCCATGTTCAACCTGTTCCTCGGCGCGTTCAAGGTTCAGGGCGGCTACGAAGCCATCCGTTCGTCGGGCATGAATCCGGGCATCATCGGCCAGCCGACCACGCTCGACCACGAGTGGGGCGGTGTGACGTGGCAAATGACGCCGGCTGCAGCGCTGATCGCAGCGGTCTACCACGTCAACGCGAACAACGGCGGCGGCAACGCCACGCTGTACACGATCGGCGGCTCGTACAACCTGTCCAAGCGCACGCTGCTCGACATCCAGGCAGGCACGGTGCAGAACAGCAAGACGGCCAACTTCGGTCTGAACGCCAACAACTTCGGTACGGCTGCAACCACGGGCAACCCGGTTCCGGGCCACAGCCAGGTTGGCGTGTACGCAGGTATCCAGCACTCGTTCTAATTCGAAACGAGTGTAGAAAGAACAGCTACATCGACGTTTTCACGCTGCTGCGAGAGGCGCGTATCGGTGCGATGTCCGAAAGGGTATCGCACCGTTTTTTATTCTGGGGACGGGCCGCGCGAGCGGCGCCGTCCCCTTTTCTATTGGTGCATCAGGTGCTTCGAAGGCGCACGGCCTCAAACCGCCGCTTCGTTTTCCTCGCCCGTGCGGATGCGGATCACGCGCTCCACGTCGGTCACGAAAATCTTGCCGTCGCCGATCTTGCCGGTGCGCGCCGCGCCGATGATCGCGTCGATCACCTGGTCGGCCTGGTCGTTCGCGACCACCACCTCGATCTTCACCTTTGGCAGGAAATCGACCACGTATTCGGCGCCGCGGTAAAGCTCCGTGTGGCCCTTCTGGCGGCCGAAGCCCTTGACCTCGGTGACGGTCAGGCCCGTGAGGCCCACTTCGGCGAGCGCCTCGCGTACTTCGTCGAGCTTGAACGGTTTGATCACGGCAGTAATGCGTTTCATGGCGAACCTCGTCTCGTTATCGGATTTGTCGGAAATTTCGGAACATATCGGGATTCTACGCTGTGCGGCCGGGGCTCACGCCGAGGGCTTGCCCGCAGGCGCCGCGCTCGTCCCGCTCGCTTCATCGGGCACGCGCTCCAGATCGGCGAGCCAGACCACCGACTCCGAATCGCTGGGGGCACGCCAGTCGCCGCGCGGCGAGAGCGAGCCGCCCGAGCCGACCTTCGGCGCATTCGGAATGCAGGTGCGCTTGAACTGGCTCTGGCGGAAGAAGCGGTCGAGGAATATGCGCAGATTGCGCTTGATCGACGCGAGATCGTACTGATTGCGCGCGACCTTCGCGTTCTCGGGCCATGCACCCGCTTCGCGGTCACCCCACGCGTGGCGCGCGAGGAACGCGACCTTGGAAGGCGCGAAGCCAAAGCGCAGCGTGTAGTAGAGGTTGAAGTCCTGCAGCTCGTAGGGGCCGATCGTGTTCTCGGATTTCTGCTCGGGCGCGCCATCGGACTTGCCGGGGATCAGCTCCGGGCTGATGTCGGTGGCGAGAATCGCTTCGAGCACGTCGCGGCCGCTCTCCCCGTTCTGGCCAATCTGGCCCGTTTCGGCCACCCAGCGCACGAGGTGCGTGATGAGCGTCTTCGGCACGCTCGCATTCACGTTGTAGTGCGACATGTGATCGCCCACGCCGTATGTGCACCAGCCGAGCGCAAGTTCGGAGAGATCGCCCGTGCCGATCACGATCGCGTGATTGAAGTTGGCGAGGCGGAACAGGTGATTCGTGCGCTCGCCGGCCTGCACGTTTTCGAACGTGATGTCGTAGGCTTGCTTGCCTTCCGAGTACGGATGGCCGAGGTCTTCGAGCATCTGCATGCAGCTCTGGCGAATGTCGATTTCGCGCGCCGTGCAGCCCACGAGCGCCATCAGCTCGCGCGCCTGGCGCAGCGTGCGCTCGCTCGTGGCGAAACCAGGCATGGTGTACGCGAGAATGTTCGCGCGCGGCAGCCCGAGGCGATCCATCGCCTTCGCGCACACGAGCAGCGCATGCGTGGAGTCGAGCCCGCCCGAGACGCCAATCACCACCTTCTTGATGCCCGCCTGCGAAAGCCGCTGCACGAGCGCCTGCACCTGGATGTTGTAGACCTCGTTGCAACGCTCGTCGCGCCGCTTCGGATCGGCCGGCACATACGGGAAGCGCTCCACGCGGCGCGAGAGCGCGAGCGTGTCGCGCTGCCATGCGCCCTCGCCGGCCAGCTCGCATGAAATCACGCGGAACTTCGCGACTTCATCGGCGTGGCGGCGGATCGAATCGCCGAACGTGGTCTGGCGGATGCGCTCCTGCTGCAGCCGTGCGAGATCGACATCGGCGAAGATGAGGTGCGAGTCGTCGGAGAAGCGCTCCGACTGCGCGAGCAGCTCGCCGTTTTCGCACACGAGCGCGTGGCCGTCCCAGGCCATGTCGGTGGTCGATTCGCCCTTGCCCGCCGAGGTGTACAGATACGCGGCGAGACAACGCGCCGACTGTTGCGAGACCAGTTGCTGCCGGTAGCCCGCCTTGCCCACCACGACGTTCGACGCCGAAAGATTGACGAGCACCGAAGCGCCCGCGAGCGCCGCGAACGACGACGGCGGGATCGGCACCCAGACGTCCTCGCAGATTTCCACGTGAAAGCGCAGACCCGCAACCTGCGGCACCTCGAACAGCAGCGACGCGCCGAACGGCACATCCGCGCCGGCGAGGCGCACGGTGTCGGTGCTCGCGCTATCGGCGGCGCTGAACTGGCGCGGCTCGTAGAATTCCCCGTAGTTCGGCAGGAAGCTCTTGGGCACGACGCCCGCCACACGCCCGCCCGCCACGACCGCTGCGCAGTTGAAGAGCGAATGCCCCGCGCGCACCGGCAGCCCCACGATCATCACGAGCGGCAGCGCGGCCGACGCTTCGACGATCTGCGCGAGCGCGCGCTCGCAGGCGTCGAGCAACGCTTGCTGATGGAACAGGTCGTCGCAGGTATAGGCCGAAAGCCCAAGCTCGGGGAACGCGACGAGCGCCGCGCCCCGCGCCGCGGCCTCGCGCGCGAGCGCGAGCGTCTCGCTGGCGTTGAATGCGGGATCGGCCACACGGCAGCGCGGCACGCCCACGGCGACGCGCGCAAAACCGTGCGTATAGAGATTGAAGAAGCGCTCTTTCATTTCGATAACCTTGAGGCGGGCGCGCTGCGCACGAAAGCGCGCGCTCTGACGTTTGGGCTGCCTGGTGCCGCTTGAAGCCGCTTTGAAACGCTCGATGCTGCGTGGCTGACGCCGCTGCACGAAGCGCGGCGGTCCTCACCCGCTCGGGACGTTTGCTTTACCATGACCGTTTGCCGCTGCAGGCGCTGCTGAACGACTCAAGCCGCATCCCACGCCAACGGGCACGCATGAAACAGGAACATTTCAATTATCGCACGGGCATCCTCGGCTCACCGTCCGAGGTCGACGCCGCCGAATGGAACGCGCTGCTCGCGCGTCAGGCGCAGCCTACGCCCTTTTTGCGCCACGAATTCCTCGCGGCGCTCGACGCCACGCGCTGTACCACGCCGAACGAGGGCTGGGCCGCGCAATTCGTCACGCTCACCGACGCACGCACGGGCCGCCTCGCCGCCGCCGCACCGGTGTACCTGAAGGGCCACTCGTACGGCGAGTACGTGTTCGACTGGGCCTGGGCCGACGCGTACAAGCGCAACGGCCTCGAGTACTACCCGAAGCTCCTGTGCGCCGTGCCGTTCACGCCGGTGCAGGGCACGCGCCTGATCGCCGCCGACACGACCGCGCGCCGCCATCTTGCCGCGACGCTGCTCGCCTTCGCCGAGCAGGCCGACGTCTCGTCGCTGCACGTGCTCTTTCCGACCACCGAAGATGCCGAGGCACTGACCGACCTCGGCATGATGCAGCGCGAAGGCGTGCAATTTCACTGGCTCAACGACGGCTATCGCGACTTCGAGGACTTCCTCTCGACTCTCGAACAGAAGAAGCGCAAGAACATCCGCGCGGAACGTCGCAAGGTGCACGACGCGGGCGTGACGATGCGGCGTGTGCGCGGCGAGGACATTAGCGACACCGAGTGGCGCTTTTTCAGTCGCTGCTACCGGCAAACCTACCGCGAGCATTTCTCTTCGCCGTACCTGAATCTCGACTTCTTTCGCATGATCGGCGAGACGATGCCGGAGAATCTGCTGCTCGTGATCGCCGAGCGCGAAGGCAAGCCGATCGCGAGTTCGCTCGTGGTCTGGCAGCGCGGTGAGAATGGCCAGGGCGGCACGCTCTATGGCCGCTACTGGGGCGCGCTCGAACACGTGCCCTGCCTGCACTTCGAGACCGCGTATTATCAGCCGCTCGAATTCTGCATCGAGGAAAAGCTCGACGTGTTCGAAGGCGGCGCGCAAGGCGAACACAAGATGGCGCGCGGTTTCCTGCCCACCGCCACGCGTTCGGCGCATTGGCTCGCCCATCCGGCGTTCTCGGATGCCGTCGCGCGCTTTCTCGAGAGCGAGACGAATCATATTCACGCCTACATGCACGAACTCAATGAGCGCAATCCTTTTCGAGCGTGAAGCTTCCGCGCGAAACAGACGCCCCGCCGGCTATTGCCTGAACCAGCGGTGCGAGACGTTGTCGACGATCATCTTCGCGTGCGCGTCCGTCTTCGCCTTGATCTGCGCGAGTTCTGCCGGCGTCATGCTCGCATTCGAGCACGCGGCGCGGTAGTTGGCGAAGTTGATCCCGCAGGCGAGCGCCATCTGCTTGCCGCGCTGCACGTCGCCAGTATCGCGATAGAACGCGATCATGTCGGGCCACGTTTGTGGCGCCTGCCCGAACCAGGCGAACTGCCCTTCGAGAAACGCACGTGCCTGCGCGCGGTTGCTGGCCGCCATTGCATCGGCGAGTTGCACCTGCACACGCCACGACCGCTCTGGCGCCTTCTGGTTGCGGGCGAGAATCTGCCCCGGCGTCTCGCTCGAGCGCGCATGTGAAAGTGCCAACAAATTGGCGAGATAGTAGTCTGGCGCGGCGTCGTTCGCCGTGGCGCCCGAAGCCGCCCTCTGCGCAAGCCGGTAAGCCTCGACATAGCGATGCTGTGCCTCCAGCATGTCGATGTCGCTCAACATCGCGTAGTGTGCGAGCACCTCCTTCGTGTGCCGCTGCTTACGCGCGGCTTCCCACGGCGCCGTCGTCGCCGGCGGACGCTTGCCCGCGATCAGACCCTCCACGGCCTTGCTAAGGTCGTCCTCACGCGCAGCACCCTCCGGGTGCGTGTCACGCAGTGACGCCATACCTTTTGCCAGCGCACGGTCCAATGCGCGCTGCGCGTCGTAGGCGCCGGTGTTCAGGCTCACCTGCCCTTGTGTCAGTGCGTCGTTGAGCTTCGCAAGTGCGTCGTTGATACCCTGCAGGGCCTGCGCGGGGCCCGACGGCTGCGCATCAGACATCGGCGCTGCTGCCGCTGCAACGGCAGTAGCGCTCGCTCCGCTCGCAGGCGCGCTAGCCATCGGTACAGAGCCCTTAGGGATCCTGGCGAGCGTGTCGGCGCGGATCTTCTCGTGCATCGCGTCGTCCTGGGCCTTCTGCAACTTCTCATCGCGCTCGCGCGCCTCGGTGTCGTAGGTGTCGATGCGCTCAAGAAACGCCTTGAACCCATAGATGTACGAGTAACCGCAACGCAAGCTTACGGTCGCTCCGAAGAGGTCAGCCTGCTCTTCGATGCTGCGCTGCCAGGCCGGCATGAGTACAGTCGTTCCGATGCTCTGCACGAGCATGATCTTGTCGAGGCCGTTCCAGCCGCGATCGACGACATTGCGGTTCACGACCGACCATGTCACGCCTGCAAGAATTGCAGAAGCGTCGCCCGCGTTGCGCACGTCGTACAGCGCGTAGTGGTTCAGGTAGATGTGGCCGTATTCGTGTGAGAGGATTGCAAAAATCTCGTCCTCGGATTGCGCCGACATGATCCAGCCAAGCGGAACGTAGATGTTGCCCGCCGCCGTCGAACTCGCATTGAGCGATGTGTCCGACGTGATGTGCACCGTGACGGGCCAGTCCGCTGTACCGGTCGTCACCTTGATCTTCTGTAACAGCGCGTTGAGGTATTGCTCCAATTCCGGCATGGATACGAGGCCCCAGCCATCAGCACGATGGTCGTTGAGGTCCTGCTTCGCGTCGGGCCAGGTGTGCGCGGGCGGCGGCGGCAACTCGCCCGCGATCTTGATGACAGGCTTCTCAGGCGCGCCAGGAGCGAGTGACGAAAGTGACGCGAGACTGGCGGGCACCGGCAAGTTCGCGCAGGCAGCGAGTGCGAGCGCAGCGGAGCAAGCCGCCGCCGCACGTGCGAATGGCGGCCTCATTGGCAACGGTTCGTCGACGAGCCGAGATCGCCCGCGCTCTGCGCGCCCCCCGCGGTCTTCTCGCAGTTCGCCCTCACAATCTGGCTCGCACGCACGTTCATCGAGTCCACCCAGTAGTCCTTGCCACCCAGTTTCACGCGGTAATAGCCCGAGTTCTCTTCGAGCACTGTCCAGGGCAGCCCGCTCGCATGCGCCGAGCTCACGGGCGTCGCAGGGACGGGGGCAGCGTAGAGTGGCAGCGGGTCGCTCTTTGCGCTCACAATCGACTGGGCCGCCATAGCGGGTGCAGTCCACGCAGCGGCAACTGCGATCGCGAGCGGCAGCGCAATACTCGCCCCGCGGCGCGCGAGTGTAGGCATAAGGTCCAGTTCGCGGCTTTGCTTCATGTTCATTCCCCGTTTACGTGATGGTTTGCTTGTTGGCCTATTTAGTCTTGCTGACATTGCTCTTTAGCGGCGTCTTGCGCGTTCGCGCCCTCATCCTCCCCTGATTCTCTCTCCGGACCGAACAGCCAAATGACTAGCTTCTCGTTCCACTCGAACCATTCCGCCGCGAGCGCGAACACCGCGATATCAATGATGCTGAGAAAGCCCATGTTCAGCACGGACTGGCCGAAATAGAGCAGCACAGCGACCAGTGCGAGCGACGCAGCGATCTCGAGCGTGCACTTGACGAACCAGGAGACCGATTCGCCCGCGCGCCGTGCAACCCAGCGCATGGGTCCACGTAGGTGCTCGCGCTCTACCCTCTTACGCATGCGGTTTTTCGCCACGCGCACCGCCACCACTGCCAACAGCCCGCCCACAACCAGAATGAACAGGTGCACATGATCGCGGTCGGCGCGCAGCGCGAGTGCCGTGGCGTGCTTGTAGCGTGAGCCGTAGGTCAAGAGATTGTCGAACGCCATCGCGTGGAGGTAGACACCTGGAACGCGCCCGTGAATCGGCGAGATCACAAAGTCGTTCGAATACTCGCGCGCGGTGCCGATCATGACGACGCGATTGGTCAGCGCGCGCTTGAGCACAGTCTCGCCAACGTCGTCGGCGTTTGCGAAGTCGTAGCCGTAAACTGTTTCGTGGTAAACACAGACCGGCTTCTCCGCGTCGTGAAAAAGCCATTCGCGCAAACCGAACGGCGCGATTTCAAGCAAGCCATGGTCAGTGCGGCAATATGCTTCGTGACTCTCTGGCGCGTCGTTCCCCTCCTCGGCCGAAACCGGGGCAAGCAAGCGTAGGCCGTCTGACGCAGGCGAGAGCCCCCACGAGAGCGCCATCGGCGCGCTTGCATTGGCAACCGGTTCCTTCGCGAGGTCGTCGTAAATCGCGAGCGCGGCGCTGCGCCGAACGGGGTTGCTACTGCTGTGCGTTTCGAGCGGATACGACCACGCGAGCTTGTCGACTTCGTCGGGCCTGAACGTGATCGAGACCGTCTCGAAGCAACGCCCTCGCAACTCATCGAGGCCCGGACGCACGCGCAATACGCCAGCGGCGTCGGGCGTTCCCGCAAGATAGACTCTCGTGCCGCCGGCGCGCAGCTTGCACAGGCGCTGCGCGAACAAAGCGAGCGTCGGGTCGGGACGAGGATCCCGGAACATGATGTCGAAGAATACGGCGCGCGGCTTGTAGCCCTGTAACGCATCGAGAAGCCGGGTGTAGTAACCGTAGCTTGCGGGCCAGGTCTGTCCAGCTTGCGCGAGCGAGGCATCGTCGATCACCAGGACGGAAATCGCGTCGCGTGAACCGTTACCGTAGGCCTGCCCCGCGACAGGCGCATAAACGCTCGCGGCCTTGCGCGTGGCGAACTCCTCACCGAACAGTTGGGGCAGCACGAGCGCGGCCGCAATGCCGAATACGATGGCGAGAAGCCCCTGCAGTATCGTGCGATTGAAAAGTGCCGCGGCGAGCCGCCTCTTCAGCGCGCGCGCCCCCCGTACCAGTACATTCATTCTCGTTATTGACTGCTTCTTCTTCGAATATCCCGCGGCCGCCCGCGCGTTCCTTTCAGTTGCTCGGCCAGCGCGACGCAACCGGCGAACACTGCTCTCGACTGCATTACGGCCGCCTTACCGTAAAACTTTAGCCGGGTGCGGTGCGACAATCTGCCCTCCAGCCGATCTGACGGGACTTAGCATGCGCCGCGAACTGTGGGACACTCACGCTCGCCCACCCTGATACGCGCCGTGCGCTTTTCCCCCGCTATGCCGTGGTTCCTCTACATGCTCGAATGCGCCGACGGCAGCGTCTACACGGGCATCGCCGTCGACGTCGCCGCCCGCTTCGCCCAGCACGCGAGCGGCACGGGCGCGCGCTACACGCGCTCGCGCAAGCCGGTGCAGGTGCTCGCGCAATTCGAGTTCGCCGACCGTGCGCGCGCCTCGAGCGCCGAGTACTGGGTCAAGCGCCTCACCCCACGCGAAAAGCGCGCGCTCGCGGCCGGCGCGCGCACGCTCGAATCGGTCCTGCCCCCGCCGCCCCCGGAAACGGCCCCGGAAACCGCAGCGCCGGATTGAGCAAACGCCTCGCGGCAAGAGCGTTTGCTCTTTTCATCGAACACGCCGTCTAAAGCCTAAAGCCGCCGCAGCCCTCGCCGTTATTGCTCACAAGACGCCGGTCTTAGCCCCCGGCGTGCGCTCTCATTTCACCTCGCAAGCCGAAGGGACCGGTGAAGCATGAAGAGACCCATTAAAACGGAGCCGAGCCGGCTTGCCCCCGGGTGGCACGGATTGCGGCGCACGACCGCGGTCCTGCTGCCGTTATGGCTGCTCGCTGCCGTCATGGCCGTGATCGCCGCGGTCAGCCTCGCGATCATGTCGATCCTGCTTGCCTATGTGGCGGGGGAAAGCAGCTGGTCGAAGGGCCAGAAGGACGCGGTCCACGCGCTGGAGCGCTACGCGCGCACCGGCGACGAGGCGGACTACCGCACGTTCCTCGCCGGCATTGCGGTGCCGCTCGGCGACCGCGCGGCCAGGCTGGAGATGAACCGCGCGCAGCCTGACACCGCGGCGATCCGGCACGGTTTCGAGCTGGGCCGCATCGCGCCCGCCGACATCGACGGCATGACCTGGGGTTACCGCACGCTCAAGAACACGCCGTGGATGCGCCCGGCCGTGGCCTTCTGGGAGATCGGTGACCGCTATATCCTGCGTCTTGCCGATACGGGCGAACGCCTGCACGCGCTCGTTCAGGCGGGCAAACTGCACGCGCCCGAATCCACCGGCCTCGTGCAGGAACTGCGCGAGATCGACAGCCAGCTCGCGCCCATCGAAAGCGGCTTCTCCCGCTCGCTCGACGACGCGGCGCGCGCCACGCGCTCGCTCCTCACGCTCGCGCTCGCCGCCTCCGCGATCGTGCTGCTCGGCGTGTTCTCGCAATTCATCCGCCGCGCGCTCGCTCGCAGCGACCGCCTCGAAGCCGAAGTGCGCAAGAACGAGGAGCGCCTCACGCTAGGCTTCGAAGGCATCAACGCCGGCCTCTGGGACTGGGAGGTCGGCAGCCGGCAATGCTACTTCTCGAACTGGCTCTACGAGCAGCTCGGCTACGACGTGGGCACGCGCTTCGAAAGCGACACGGGCCTCACCCAGCTCGTCCACCCGGACGACCTCACGCTCGTGCGCCACGCACTGCGCCAACACCTTGCGCGCGCAACGACTTTCGACGTGGAGTTTCGTCTGCGCACGCTCGCGGGCAGCTACTGCTGGTGCCGCGCGCGCGGCCAGGCGGTGCGCGACGCGCGCGGGCGCGCCGTGCGCATGGTCGGTTGCCTGTTCGACATTTCCGAACTAAGGACCGCAGAAGCGAAGGCCTATACCGAACGCGAACTGGCGGAGGTCACGCTGGCCTCGATCGGCGAAGCCGTGATCCGCACCGACGAGCACGCGCGCGTGACCTACTGCAACGCGGTGGCCGAACGCATGCTCGGCCGCGCGGCCGCCGGGATGCTCACGCAACCGTTCGACGCGATCTGCGACCTGCGCAACGACGCGCAAGAACAGCAGCGCTTCGATCTCCTTATGAATTTTCTGGCGGCAGGCAACGCAGGCGGCGCGAGTCTGCATGTGTTGCGCCCGAACGGCTCGCGTCTCGCGGTCGACTACTCTGTGTCGAGGCTGCGCGACGCGCAACGCCGTGTGATCGGCACCGTCATCGTGCTCTACGACGTGAGCGCGCTGCGCGAGCATGCCGCCCGCCTCGCCTACCAGGCGACCCACGACGAGCTCACCGACATCTACAACCGCCGCGAATTTGAGCGGCGTCTGGCCGCGTTGCTCGACGAGAGCGCTAGCGCACCTGCCGGACAGCCTGGCCACGCGGTCATGTTTCTCGACCTCGACCAGTTCAAGGTCGTCAACGACACCTGCGGCCACTCGACCGGCGACGAGCTGATCCGCCAGGTTCGCCGCGTGCTCAAGAGCGGGTTGCGTGGCGAGGACATCATTGCGCGCCTGGGTGGCGACGAATTCGGCGTCGTGCTGCCGCACTGCACGGCCGCGCACGCGTCACTGCTCGCGGAGAACCTGCGCTCGGGCATCGCCGCGATCCGCTTCACGGGCGCCGGGCGCATCGTGCAGACGAGCGTGAGCATCGGCCTCGTCGGCGACGCGGCGGGGCTCGTTTCCGTGAAAGAGGTGATGAAGGCCGCGGATGTGGCGTGCTACATGGCGAAGAAGAAAGGCCGCAACCGCGTGCACCGCTTTCGCTATGACGACGAGGAACTCTCGCAGACGCACGCGCAGATGGCGTGGGTCTCCGACATCAAGGCGGCGCTCGAGAACGGCCAGTTCTGCCTGTTCGGCCAGAAAATCCTCTCGCTCGCGCAGTCGTCCAGTTCGGCATCGGCGGCCGACGACACGCACGTCGAACTGCTGCTGCGCATGCAGTCCGCCTCCGGCGCGCTCGTCGAGCCTTCCGCGTTCATCGGCGCGGCCGAGCGCTTCGACCTCATGCCGGCCATCGACCGCTGGGTGATCGCGAGCGCATTCGCGATGATCGCCGAAGGCACGCACGATTACGGCACCTGGTCGATCAACTCTCGGGCGCCTCGCTCGGCGACGAGCAGCTCGCCGACTATATCGAGGAGCAGCAGCGCATCTGGTCGATCCCGTTCGAGCGTGTGTGTTTCGAGATCACCGAAACCGCCGCCATCACGAACCTGGACGAGGCGATCACGCTCATCGAACGCCTGCGCGCGCAGGGCTGCCGCTTCGCGCTCGACGACTTCGGCGCGGGCATGTCGTCGTTCAACTACCTCAAGCATCTGCACGTCGATTATCTGAAGATCGACGGCAGCTTCATTCGCGGCATCATCGACAGTCCGCTGGACCAGGCCATCGTGCGATCGATCAATCAGGTCGCGCACGCCGCGGGCAAGCTGACGATCGCCGAGTGCGTGGAGGACGCCGCGATCGTGGACTGGATGATCGCGATGGGCGTGGACTACGCGCAAGGCTATGCGGTGGGCAGGCCCGCGCGGTTCGATATCCTACCCGGGCCCGAACTGCGCGACGTCGCAGAAGTAGGCTAAACGGGCCTGTGAGAGTCGCCGGCTCACAAGAGTGTATTGACAACAGCTACACACCGCCCTATTATGTGTATCTAATGTACACACATCAAGGGGCGAATTCATGCGTGACGCTTCTATCAACCTGCGTGCGTTGCCCGAGCAGCGCGACCTGATCGACCATGCTGCCAGCCTGCTGGGCAAGAATCGCTCTGATTTCATGCTGGAAGCGGCGTGTGAGCGTGCGAAAGCCATTGTGCTGGATCAGGTCTTTTTCAGCCTGGACGAGGCACGCTTCCGCCAGTTCACCGCGTTGCTTGATGCGCCACAGGACACGAATCCGGGCCTTGAGCGCCTGATGGCGGTCAAGGCACCGTGGAAGACCGGCAAGTCGTGAACATGCAGCTTTCGGCACCGCAACCGCTCGCCGCAACGCATCGACTTGATGGGTTCAGTTGTGGCGAGCCATCGCTGGATGACTGGTTGAAGCGACGTGCCCTGACCAACCATCTGAACGGCGCCAGCCGCACCTTCATCGTGGTCGACCCTGACCAATGCGTGCTTGGGTACTACGCCCTGGCGGCGGGGGCCGTCGCACATGAGGAGGCCACGAGCGCTGTGCGGCGCAACATGCCTGATCCGGTGCCGGTCATGGTGCTTGCAAGGCTCGCAGTCGATGCCCGTGCCCAGGGCATCAAGCTCGGGGCGTCCCTGCTCCAGGATGCTGTCGCGCGCGTGCACGCCGTCGCCGAGAATGCCGGCGTTCGAGCGTTGCTTGTACATGCGCTAAACGAGCGCGCAAAACAGTTCTATGAACACTACGGTTTTCGGGCGTCGCCTATCCACCCGATGACCTTGATGCTCCCCCTGAGAGCACGCCAGCCATGACGGCATCCTCTACTTCGCGGTACGTCATCTCTTCTGGCAACGGAGTGGGCAACCGCCGAACATCGGCGAGCGGCGCATACAGCTCAACTGCACTGGCAATGGCTCTCCGACGGTAGTGTTCGAATCCGGCCTGGGAATTAGCGGTTCGCTGGACTGGTCGGCCGTCCACCCATCCGTCTGGAAGCTCACCCGCGCCTGTTCATATGGTCGCGCAGGAATCATGTGGAGGGACCTCAGCCCAGAAGCACAAGACGCCAGACCGGTTTCGAAACCTCAGCAGTCGTCCAATTTACGTGCTCACGGCGACGGCGCCGTTTACTGCGGCAGCGCTGGCATCGACGCACATAACTGCTGCCCAAGGCCTGCGGGTGAGAGAGAGATAGACCCAGCTGCAGAACGATGAGGCTCACCGGGTTCTTGCGCCTTGCGGACGTCGAGAACCAGTGCGCCGTCATGACTCATGGCGTCAAATTTCGGCTCCAGGACTGGAGACCATGACTCACCTTGAGCACTGTATTCGACGGGATAGCCGTCTTGATGCAGGGTGAAGGTGAGAGCGCGGACGCCCAGCTTGACCTGGCCGAGCGGCTTGTCGAGTTCTCTGTTCAACGAAACAAGGGCCGCGCTGGAGCGAATTCCCCCGTCAACGTCCAGCGTGAGCCGAAAGCTCGCGTTATATTCACCTGAACAAAACACAACGAATTCGTCGTGCCTCTCCTGTTCTGCGGTCATGGTGCGATTTTCCTTGGTGTTGACCATCAGTAGTGGTAGCGGCACGAAACGATATTGATTTGCGTGTTTGCTACTTCGTAGACCAAACGATTCGTTTCATCAATGCGGCGCGACCAAAAACCAGTCAGGTTTTCCTTCAGTGGCTGCACAGGAATTCAAATCAGGAAGGAGGCTCCTTGAGCTCTATCGATGCGCCCAAATGTAAGCGATCGATAAACAACGCCCTTCAGTCATCGAACGTGTAAGAACGTTCTGATATCCTTCGCCTCTCATTCTGGCTGGCCAGGAAAAGTGAAATGCGTTGGATACTGATTCTTGTACTGGCAATCGTATGTACGTGTTCCGCGCTGGCCGCCCCGGCTGCTTTTAACTCAGGCGTAATCCGCCTCACGGTGGTGGACGAGGCTGCTTCTTTCGACACGGTCGTCTTTTACCCTACGCATGAGCGCGAGGTTCCGTGGCAAGCGGGGCCGTTCACTGTCGAGGCGACGCGCAATGCTCCGCCTGTACCTGATAACCGCTTCCCGGTTGTGTTGATTTCACACGGGCGAGGCGGCGGCCCCCTCAGCCACCGTGACCTGGCTACCGCTTTGGCTCGCGCCGGATTTATCGTCGTGTTGCCGACGCACGTTGGAGATGCTTCAGGCTATCCCCGTGCGCCGTCCCAAGCCCAGATTCTGATTGATCGTCCCCGACAGGCAGAAGCCGCGCTCAATGCAGTTCTCGCAGATCCACGGTTTTCAGCAAGCGCCGATGTCGGCAGAATTGGCATGATCGGATACTCGGCGGGTGGCTACACTGCGCTGATTCTGGCGGGAGCGAAACCCGACTTTGCATACGCCAGTGCGTACTGCGCGAACCATGATGATTCGGGATCATGTCCGCGTTCAGCATCCAGCAATGGTACGAAAGGCGCCCAAGGTAAAGCGGCCGTCCCCGCTGAACTGGTAGCTTGGCAACCGCCCGTTGACCGCCGCATGAAGGCCCTGGTGCTGATGGATCCGCTGGCGATGATGTTTGAGGCGCATGGCTTGTCCGCTGTGCGCATACCGACGATGCTCTATCGACCGCAGGACGACAGCTATCTTGGTTCTACAAGAAACTCTGTTGCCGTCGTGTCAGGCTTGCCCAAACCGCCTGCAGTCCACATCGTGCCAGGCAACCACTTCGTTTTCATTGATCCCTGTCCGGCCTCGGTCGCAGCCAGTGTGACCCTGATCTGCCGGGATGCGCCGGGGATCGATCGCGTGGAGATTCATCGCCAGATCGACCAGGAGGTCGTGGACTTCCTGCGAGCAAATCTATAACTCATCCGGGCTGAGCTGACATGCCCCAGGCAAGCAGCGCAGCGTAGTCGTCGACAGTCTTTGCCAGAGGCAATTGCTGGAACAGCAAGGTGAGGTAACGGTACGGATCGATTCGACAGGCTTTGCAGGTTTCGACGAGAGAGTAAGATTGGCGCTCGCAGTCGCGCCGCCGACAGTGCCCGCGAACAGCCAGCCGCGACGCTTACAGAAGGGCTTCTATAACCGCAAGAACTCGTTATTTGCAGCTTCGCCGCGCGGAGCCAAGGCGGCCGCCACGATGTACTCACTGCTCGGTACGGCCCGCCTGAACCACGTCGAGCCCTATGCGTGGCTCAAGAACACACTCGAGAAATTGCCGTCATATCCAGCCAGTCGCGTGCACGAACTGCTGCCGCTTGCCCGTTAAACGCCCCTCGATTGATGGACATTCTCGAAACACTTCGACAGGCGCCCAGCGCCGAACTCTACCGCCTCTATCTCGCGATCGGCAAAATGCTTGACGACCCCAGACGGATCCTGGAAGTGCGGCAGCGGCTGCACCTCGGGATGAGCGTCGACTACGTCGGCGACAATCCACTGGAACCGCTATCGCAAGGCACCATCGTTGAGCTTCGGCACACACAGGCGGTCGTTCAGGACAGCCGCAGTCGGCGCCACTGGGCGATTCCCTACGCGGCGATCGTTCCCGACAGGACTGCCCCAGTTGTTCATCCTGAGCCGCCACCGCCGCCGCGCGCAAAACGCGAAGAGTTCGCCATCGGCGACACGGTCGGGTTCACCGACACGCACCTGAACGAGCGCTTTGGCATCATCGTCAGACTGAACGCGAAAACCGCCTCGATCGCGGTAACAGGCTCGGAGGGGCACTGGCGCGTTTCCTACGGCCTGCTGCGGCATATCGTCGATCTGTAAGCCGAGTCAATACCGAATACCGCACGACGTCATGGCCAGGACCAAACCCAACGCGGAACGTGAACATCGCATCGAGATGGAAGTCGTCGTCGACGCGTATACCGAGGAAGAGCGTGCGCTGTCGTGGTACTACTACCTGGAAGAACACCTCTCGTTCCCATTCCAGGCCAATGTTCGCAAGGCGATGGCCTCTTCGCCGCTGCCCGCAGGTGAACAGGTCTCGGTCACAGCGCTCGCTCATGAAGACCTGTGTCGGGTTGGCATCTTCGTCTGGGCCCGGTGGGGCGAACGAGACGTTGTGGCACCGCTGGCCCAGCTTGTTTCGTTGAACAGCGATAAGTCAACACAGGTGGCAGTCGCGGACTGGCATTACTGGCACGATCAAGGTTACGCGTTCTGAGGTTCAGACTTCTGGCGGGTTGCGCAGACGGATACCTTTCAAACTCGGCCAGCAGTGCGCTTTCCGCTTCCCGGAGCGTTTCGGATAGCCGCATCTGATTCCGGCCACCTGTTTTCCATTCGCATCGCCGGTTCCCCGTGTGCACAACTCCGCTGCCCACACCGCAAGGGTGTGGACAGCCGCCCCGAGGGCGATACCGGAGTTGCACATACTTGAGCTCCTGACGCGCCAGCTACGCCGGCTTGTCCAAGGAAGAAAAACTGCGGAGTCAAACCCGACCGAGCAATGTGAAAAGCCTCGCAAATTCGTAGGCGTAAAAAAAGCGCCCCAAAAGGGGGCGCCTCATCGGAAACTTTCGTTTCCTGATTACGCTGGTCTACTTCTTGAAGTTCGCCACGCCGTCGGTGATTTCCTTGTGGGCGGCTTCGATGCCGACCCAGCCTTCGACCTTGACCCACTTGCCCTTTTCGAGCGCCTTGTAGTTCTCGAAGAAGTGCTTGATCTGGTCCTTCAGGTACTCGGGCACGTCGTCGAGCGACTTGAGGTTGGCCGTCATCGGGCAGACCTTGTCGTGCGGGACCGCGATCAGCTTCGCGTCGACGCCCGACTCGTCGGTCATCTGCAGCATGCCGAGTGCGCGCGAGCGCACGACCGAGCCTGCCAGCAGCGGGAACGGCGTGATCACGAGCACGTCGACCGGGTCGCCGTCGCCGGAGAGCGTCTGCGGAATGAAGCCGTAGTTCACGGGATAGCGCATGCCCGTGCCGACGAAACGGTCGACGACGAGCAGGCCCAGGTCCTTGTCGGCTTCGTATTTCACCGGATCGCTTTGCGCGGGAATCTCGATGATCACGTTGAAGTCTTGCGGCAGATCCTTGCCGGCGGGGACATTTGCAAAGCTCATGAGCGCTCTCTGTTGAGAAGGGGAAAAATCGACGGCTCGCGCGGAAAAACGGCGCGGAACCGAACGTCGCGGACGTTGGAGGATGGACGCCATTATAGCCAATCGGCCAGGGCGGCCGGCAGTTCGGCCCAGGGCTTTCCCGCACGCAGATGAAGTGCCTGCTGAATTGCCGCGCGTAGCGCCCGCAATTGGCGCGATAATCGACCTGCCGGCGCGGCCCGCCATCGGGCGATCCGAGGCACGTTTCGGCGACGTTTCCCGTTTTGCGTTTCCCCTCCCTCGTTTCACCCCCGCTTCACTCCCTATTTAGGAGGCGCATGCATGGAAGAAGCGAAGCACTTCATCGGCGGCGAGTGGCAATCGCCCGCCAGCGGCGAGACGCTCGCCGCGATCGATCCCTCCACCGGCCAGCCCTTCGTGCAGCTCGCGCGCGGCAATGCAGCCGACATCGACTCGGCCGTCACGGCCGCACGCAAAGCCTTCGAGGGCGCCTGGGGCGCACTGAGCGCCGCCGAGCGCGGGCGACTGCTGTTCGCGCTCTCGGGCCTGGTCAGCCAGCACCAGGAGGAACTCGCGCAGCTCGAAGCGCGCGACACCGGCAAGCCGCTCAAGCAGGCGCGCGCCGACGCCGCCGCGCTCGCGCGCTATTTCGAGTTCTACGCCGGCGCCGCCGACAAGCTGCACGGCGAAACGCTGCCCTACCAGGCCGGCTACACGGTGCTCACGGTGCGCGAGCCGCACGGCGTGACGGGCCACATCGTGCCCTGGAATTACCCGATGCAGATCTTCGGCCGCAGCGTGGGCGCGGCGCTCGCCACCGGCAACGCGTGCGTGGTGAAGCCCGCCGAGGACGCCTGCGTGTCGCTGCTGCGCGTAGCCGAACTCGCGCGCGAAGCCGGTCTGCCCGCGGGCGCGCTCAACATCGTCACCGGGCTCGGGCATGAGGCGGGCGCGGCGCTCAGCGCGCATCCCGGCATCGACCACATCTCGTTTACGGGCTCGCCGCAAACGGGCAAGCTCGTCGCGCAGATGGCAGCTGAACACCACGTGCCAGTGACGCTCGAACTGGGCGGCAAGTCGCCGCAAATCGTCTTCGCCGATGCCGATTTCGACGCCGCGCTGCCCGTGCTCGTCGCCGCGATCGTGCAGAACGCGGGGCAGACCTGTTCGGCGGGCAGCCGCGTGCTGATCGAGCGCAGCGCCTACGAGCCGCTCATCGACCGGCTCGCCGCCTCGTTCGGCAAGTTGCGCGTGGGCCCGGCCAGTGCCGATCTCGACTGCGGCCCCCTCATCAACGAGAAGCAGCGCCAGCGTGTGCGCGCCTTTCTCGACGAAGCGGCCGCGAGCCGCATCGCCACGGCGGCAAGCGGCAGGCTCGAAGCCGATGCGCCCAGCGGCGGCTTCTACGAAGTCCCGACGCTCCTGCGCGACGTGCCGCCGCAAAGCCGCCTCGCCCAGGAGGAAGTGTTCGGACCGGTGCTCGCGGCCATGCCCTTCGAGAGCGAGGAAGAAGCGCTCGCGCTCGCCAATGGCACGCCTTATGGCCTCGTCGCCGGCATCTGGACACGCGACGGCGCGCGCCAGATGCGTCTCGCCCGGCGCGTGCGCGCGGGCCAGGTGTTCGTCAACAACTACGGCGCGGGCGGCGGCGTCGAATTGCCGTTCGGCGGCACGCGGCACTCGGGACACGGGCGCGAAAAAGGCTTCGAAGCGCTCTATGGCTTCACGGTGCTCAAGACGATTGCGATCCGGCACGGCTGAACATGTCGATACTCATACATACGGAGACACCATGCGACTCAAAGGCAAGACGGCCGTCGTGACCGGCGGCGGCTCGGGCTTCGGCGAAGGGATCGCCAGGACTTACGCGCGCGAAGGCGCGAACGTCGTCATCAACGATCTGAACGGTGACGCCGCCGAGCGCGTGGCGAGCGAGATCGCGCTCGCAGGCGGCAAGGCCATCGCCGTGCAAGGCGACATCACGCGCGAAGCCGACTGGCACGCGCTGCGCGAGGCGGCCGTCGAGGACTTCGGCAGCGTGCAGATCGTCGTCAACAACGCGGGCACTACGCATCGCAACAAGCCCGTGCTCGAAGTGAGCGAAGCGGAGTTCGACCGCGTCTACGCCGTCAACGTGAAGGGCCTCTACTGGAGCGTGCGCGCGTTCGTACCGCACTTTCGCGAGCGCGGCGGCGGCGCGTTCGTCAATATCGCGTCGACGGCCGGCATCCGGCCCCGGCCCGGGCTCGTCTGGTACAACGGCAGCAAGGGCGCGATGATCGTGGCCAGCAAGGCGCTGGCGGCCGAGCTGGGCCCCGACCAGATTCGCGTGAACTGCGTGAATCCCGTGATCGGCGATACGGGGCTCACGGCGGAGTTCATGGGCGTGCCCGACACGCCCGAGAACCGCCAGCGCTTCGTCGCGACCATTCCGCTCGGGCGCTTTTCCACGCCGCAGGACGTGGCCAATGCGTGTCTCTATCTCGCTTCGGATGAGGCCGCGTTCATTACCGGCACCTGCATCGAAGTGGATGGCGGGCGCTGCGTATAGTTGCGCCCGCCAGCTGGCCGATCGGTGTTTTCCCCGACAGATACGCGCCGTCGCGCCACGGCGGCGCGTATAGAATGATCGTGCTTTCGCGTCGAATACCCGCCATATCAAGGCGGCAATACAACAAACACGCCAACGAGCAAGATCGCTTAGGAGACACCATGGCCAGTCCAGCGAATCATCTGCCGCAAGCGGGAGCGGGTGCCCCGCCCTCCGCCTTCGAAGAAGCCACGTACCGCAAAGTCGCGTGGCGTCTCATTCCGCTTCTCATGCTGTGTTACGTGGTCGCGTATCTGGACCGCGTCAACGTGGGCTTCGCCAAGCTGCAGATGAGTTCGGCGCTCAATCTCTCCGATGCGGTTTATGGCTTCGGCGCGGGCATATTCTTCGTCGGCTACTTTCTGTTCGAAGTGCCAAGCAATATCATCCTGCATCGCGTGGGTGCGCGCGTGTGGATCGCACGCATCATGGTCACGTGGGGCCTCGTCTCCATCCTGACGATGTTCGTCACCACGCCCACCATGTTCTACGTGATGCGCTTTTTGCTCGGCCTGTGCGAGGCGGGCTTCTTCCCCGGCATCATCCTCTATCTCACCTACTGGTATCCGGCGCACCGCCGCGGGCGCATGACCACGTGGTTCATGACGGCCATCGCGCTGTCGGGCGTGATCGGCGGTCCGGTGTCGGGCTGGATTCTCAAGTCCTTCGATGGCGCGAACGGATGGCAAGGCTGGCAGTGGCTGTTCCTGCTCGAAGGGCTGCCTTCGGTGATCGTCGGCGTGCTGGTGTTCTTCGTGCTCGACGACCGCATCGGAAAAGCGAAGTGGCTCACGGAAGAAGAGCGCGCGCTGCTCGAGCGCAACATCGCCGCTGAAGATGCCACCAAGGAGGACCCGCCGATCATGACCGTGCTCACGAGCGCGCGCGTGCTGGTGATGAGCCTCACCTACTTCTCGTTCGTGATGGGCCTCTACGGCGTGAGCTTCTGGCTGCCCACCATCATCAAGGCGACGGGCGTGAAAGACGCGCTCACGATCGGCCTGCTATCGGCGATTCCGTTCGCCGCGGCCGTGGTCGGCATGGTGCTGGTGGCGAAGAGCGCCGACCGCACGCGCGAGCGCCGCTGGCACATCGCCGTGCCGGCCGCCATCGGTGCGCTCGGCCTCGTCCTTTCGGTCACGTGGGCGCACGACACGACGCTCGCCATGACGGCGCTCACCATCGCGACGATGGGCATTCTCACCACGCTGCCGCTGTTCTGGAGCCTGCCCACGGCCTGGCTCGCAGGCACGGGCGCGGCGGCGGGTATCGCACTCATCAACTCGATCGGCAATCTCGCGGGCTTCCTGAGCCCGTACGCGGTGGGCTGGCTCAAAGAGGCCACCAAGGCCAACGATTCGGGCATGTACATGCTCGCCGCGTTCATGATCCTGGGCGGTTTGCTCGCGCTTTCGGCACCGGCGAAGCTCGTGAACCGCTAAGCGCATTACGGCTTCAGCAAAAACAAACGGCCGCCTGTTTTGCAGGCGGCCGTTTTTATTGCGGCTTCGGATTCGTCGCGGGCTGCTTTACACCACGTTCATCGACAGCGCACTTTCCCGATAGTGCGAAGCGGCCTTCTCGCCGTCGCCGAGCTGCTCATGCAGACGCGCGAGTGCGCGATGCGAGCGGATCTTGAGCGGCTCGTTCTGCGTGGCGTCGGCAGACTTGAGCGCGGCTTCGAGGAACGACTGCGCCTTGCCCCACAGTTGCTGCTTCAGGCACAGGCGGCCCAGCGCGAACAGCAGGTCGCCGTCCTCAGGGCGCTCCTTGCGCCAAACCTCGGCCTTCTGGATGAGCGGCAGCGCGTCGCTGCCCGCCGTGTCCGGATAGCGGCGCAGCAAGCGCGCGTCCCAGTTCTGCGCGAGCGCTTCCTCGACGATCTTGCGCGCGTCGGCCTGGCGATCGAGCGCGATCAGCAGTTCGGCGGCGCAGTCGGCGAGACGCGGCGAGTGACGCTCGACGTTCGAGAGCGACTGCCACAGTTCGAGCAGCGCATCCGCGTTGTGACGACGGTCGCGCAGCAGATTTTCCGCCGCGAGCTGGCGCAGGCGCACGGCCACGGCCGGGTGCAACGCTTCGCGCTTTTCCAGCGTCTTCACGAGCTTGAGCACTTCGCTCCAGTTCTTGAGCTGCTGCTGCGCGCGCAGTGCGATCTGTTGCGCGTGGATGCGGCGGCCGCCCTGCGTGCGCATTTCGGTGAGCGCGGCAAGCGCGCCATCGGCGTCGCGGCCGTCGGCGCGCATGTCGGCGGTCGCCATGAGGCGCGCTTCCTGGAGGTCGGGGTCGTCGACCTGGGTGAGCCATTCGTCGCGGCGCGCGTATTCATGCAGACGGTGCGCAGCCGTCGCGGCGATCAGGCCCGCGGCGCTCGTATTCTTCGCGTCGGCGAGCGAATCGCGTGCGGCTTTCTCGGCGCGCGAGAAGCGGCCCGCGTAGAGATTACCCACGGCATCGCGCAGCGCCGAGTTCGCCTTCTCGGCGCGCATGCGCGCGCGGTAGGCGGCCACGCGGCGCGGCATCGTCACGATGTTGCGCGCGAAACGCAGGATCGCGTATAGCAGCAGGAACGCCACCACGATGCCGACCACGAACAGGTTGAGCGAGACGTCCACACGATACGGCGGATAGACGAGCAGCACCTGCCCGGTGTCGAAGCGCCCGACAGTCGCGAGCGCGACGGCAATCGCGAACAGAAGCGCGAGCCAGAGGAGTCCACGGATCGCCATGTCTTACCCCCGGCTCCGGTATTGCTGGATCGCCTTCAGGCTCGTGTCGAGCGTGGGCAGCGTGACGGCGGCCGAGCCGTCGTTCACTTCCTTGAGCAGTCCGCGCACCGTTTGCGTGTCTTTCGACGCACTGTCGAAGTAGCGTGCGAGCGTGGCGTCGGCGGCCGCGAGGTCGGACTTGAGCGTGTCCTGGTTGCGCGAGAGCAGCGACAGGCGCGCCGAAAGCAGACGCAGCTTCAGGTTCTCACGCACGAAATAGCCTTGATCGGGCGACACGAGCATGGCGTCCGCGTTGTCGATGCGGCGCACCTGCACGAGGCTCGCGATCTGCTTGCCCACGCCGTCGACGAAGGTGTCGATCCACACCTTCCATTTCGGCTGGTTGGTCGCCGCGGCAACCTGGGCGATATCGGCGGGCTGTGCAGCCTCCGGCTTCGTATGCGCGACGATCGCCTCGCCCGAAAGCGGCAGCGAGTCGATCTGGCCGAGCGCGGTGTCGAGCTTGATGGCGAGGCCCGTGAGGTCCGTCGACGGTGCGGCCTTGAGCTTGTCGATGTCCTGCGCGATCGCCTTGCGCACGGCGATGGCCTGCGCGTTGTCCGAGGCGGCGAGGCGCGTGTCGGCGCTTTGCAGCGCGAACAGTGCGAGCTGCGTGTTGCCCGTGAGCTGGAGCTGCTCGCTCGCGCTCGACAGCATCTGGCCGACTTCGGCGAGCGTCCAGTCGTCGCGGCTCTTCGACAGGTCGGCGTATTGCTGCGCGAGCGCCTGCTGCGAATTCTGCGCGTCGGCGATCTTGCCTTCGAGCTGGGCGATCTGCTTGTCGACCTGCTGTGCGCCCGCAACCGCCTGGTCGGCGCGCGCACGCAGCGCGGCGGTCTGCTGCTCGCTCGCCTGCTGGCGTTGAATGGCCTGCATGCCGAGGTTGTCGACCTTGCGATTGAGGAAATAGCCGCCTGCGCCCGAGCCCGCCGCGACCAGCACCAGGACGAGCCACAGCAGCGCCGAGCCTGCGCCGCGCCGCCCGTTGCCCGCGCCCGGCGGTGGCGTCAGCGGCGCGGAAGAGCCCGCGCCCGACGACGCATACGAAGGCCGCGCCGATGCGCTGCCCGAAGCCGACGCGCTGCTGGAAGCGGCCGCGCCCGTGGCGAGGGCGCCCTGGTTTGTTGTGCTGCTTGAGTTGTTCGAATCTGTCATGCGTGGGTTGGCCGGCGCCTGGGCCGGAGTGTTCTGAACCGGTTGAACAACGGAAGAAGCGAGGCTTAGCAGCGTCTCGACGATGCGTTCGTCGCCCGCGCCGGACACCGTAATCCTATCAAAACCCATTGAGCGCGCCGTCTCGGCGATCCGCGGGTGCGGCGCGACAAGCGGCGCATGACGCAGCTCGACGATCTCGCCTGCCGTGAGGTGCTCGCGCGCGAGTTCGTCGAGGTTGCGCACGCCCTCGGAGCTCGTGACGAGCCACGCGTGCGGCGCGCCTTCGAGCAGCGCGTGCACCTGCGTCCAGGCGGCAATGGGCGGCTCGGGCACGACGCGGCGGTAGGCCGCCACGGTCTCGACCTCGGCGCCCGCTTCGCGCAGACGCTCGGCGAGCCACTCGCGGCCGCCGTCGCCGCGCACGATCAGGACGCGCTTGCCCGCGAAGGCATCCACGCCGAAGGTCTTTTCGAGCGCGGCGTAAAGCGACTCGGAATCGAAGCGCGCGGGCTCTTCTTCCCCCGCGCCCGCAGGGCTCACCACGCGATGCTCGGGGGCCGCCACGCCGTGCCGCTCGAGTGCGGCCACGCTCGCCGGGCCGACCACGGCCACGGGCAGCGCGGGCGGCCAGATCGACGAGACCGAGGCATAGCATGCGAACGCGCGATCGACGGCGTTCGGCGAAACGAACACGACGAGCGCATAGCGTTCGAGCGCGCCGAGCGCGGCGCGCAGCGGCGCTTCGTCGGTCACGGGCGCAATGGCGATGAGCGGAAAGTCGAGCGTGCGCATGCCGTGCTGCGCGAGTCGCCCCGCCAGACCATCCGACTGACCGGCCGGCCGGGTCATGACGACGGTGAATGGCTTACCGTCGCCATTGCCATTGCCACCATGGCTGTTATCGCCGCTTGCCGGTGACGCGCGCTTCGCGCCGGTAGAGGCGTCGCCCGGCCCGCCCCAGTCGTCGGGCTGGTCGGGGTTGCCGTATGGCTGCCTCGGGCCGGCCATCATCTGGAGGCCGGGCCTTCGCCCGCGCCGGTAGGGTTGTGGGCGGCGCCGCCGCTGGCGGGCGCCGCATTCGGACCATCGGCGGCCTGGGCCGCGTCCGCGAGTGCGCGCACGATCTCGAGCGCGCCCTGCGCGATGAGGTCGTCGGCAACGCGGCGGCCGAGCGCCATGGCATCGTCGAGCGTGGATGCCGCGGTGGCCTCCTGCGCCGCGAGCACCCGGCTCGCGTCCGGCATGGCGATCGTGCCGCGCAGCGCAAGCTTGCCATCGTGCCACTGCGCGTAGGCTGCAAGCGGCACCGTGCAGCTGCCGCCCAGTGCGCGCGAAACCATGCGCTCGGCTTCGACGGCCTTCGCGGTGGCGTCGTCGTGCAACGGCGCGAGCCATGCGGCAATATCGGCGCGATCGGCGCGGATCTCGATGCCGAGCGCGCCCTGCCCCGCCGCCGGCAGGCTGTCCTCGGGCTCGATGAGCGCGCGGATACGCGCGCCGAGGCCAAGGCGCTTCAAGCCCGCCGCCGCGAGAATGATGGCCGCGTAATCGCCGCGGTCGAGCTTGGCGAGGCGCGTGTCGAGATTGCCGCGCAACGGCTTCACGTCGAGATGCGGATAGCGCGCGCGGATCATCGACTCGCGGCGCAGGCTCGACGTGCCCACCACGCTGCCCGCCGGCAACGCGGCGAGCGAGTCGTAGTCGTTGGAGACGAACGCGTCGCGCGGGTCCTCGCGCTCCATGATGGCCGCGAGCGTGAAGCCTTCCGGAAGCTCCATCGGCACGTCCTTGAGCGAGTGCACGGCGAGATCGGCGCGGCCCTCGGCCAGCGCCTGCTCCAGTTCCTTGACGAAAAGACCCTTGCCGCCCACCTTCGAGAGCGTGCGGTCGAGAATTTGATCGCCGCGTGTCGTCATTCCAACAATTTTCACGTCGCAGGCTGGATATAATTTGTGCAGCGCAGCTTGCACATGCTCGGCCTGCCACATCGCGAGGCGGCTCTCCCGCGAAGCGATCACCAGGGTGCGGGGCATGGGCGCGGATAACGTCTCGGAGTTCATGGCAAGTACATCGAATGACGGGATGAAAAGCAGGATCGGATAACAGGCAATGTTAGCACGCGCCCTTTTTACCGCCTCCCCGCAGGGACAGGCTGACAGGGCGCGGGCGGCGGCAAGGAAGAGACTCAGGCGTTGCAGCGGCGCTTACGTACCCATCGTAGGCAAACTGGCGCGCGTCTGGCATGCGGCTGGCACAAACGCGGCCCGCACGGCCGCGGCGCCGCTTCGGCTTGCGCTCGCCCTCGCGAGCGGCGCACTCTCCAGCAAGGCCTGCACCCGGCGCACCGCCATTGGCGAGCCGCGCCGCCTCTGCCCTATCCGCACGGCTCGCACAGGGTGGCACCTTCCGCCCTCTCCAGGTTGCACCCGCAGTACACGGCCCGGCACGCGCCGCGGTCATGCAGTTGGCAGTTCTCCGACTAACCTGCCCATCTCCTGGCAAGCCTCAAGGAAAACATCGTGAAGTCTTCCGGCTCGGCGCGCGCAGAGCGCCGCAACACCGCATCGCAGAACGCAACTTCGAAGGCCGCATCGGCCGCGCCGTCCACGAAACCGGCGAAAACGACGAAGACCACGAAGACCACGAAATCCGCGACGTCGAAACCGGCCGCCGAGGCTGTCAAGGCGGCGAAGAAGCCGAAGGCCGAAAAAGCGACGAAGGCCACGAAGGCGGTGAAGGCTCCGAAAACGCCCGCCGGCGCTTCGCGCAATGGTCGCGCGCGCGACGACAAGGACCAGCCGCTCTTCGAAGACATCCGCTACCTGGGCCGCCTGCTCGGCGAAGTGCTGCGCGAGCAGGAAGGCGACGCGGTATTCGACGTCGTGGAATCCATTCGTCAGACCGCCGTGCGCTTTCGCCGCGAGGACGACAGCGCCGACGCGCTCGCGCTGGAAAAGCAGTTGCGCGCGCTCTCGCCCGAGCAGACCGTGAGCGTCGTGCGCGCGTTCAGCTACTTCTCGCATCTCGCGAACATCGCTGAAGATCGCCACCGCAACCGCCGCCGCCGCATTCATGACCTCGCGGGCTCGGCGCCGCAGGCGGGCACCATCGCGCATTCGCTCGAACGTCTCGCACTGGCGGGCGCGGCCGCGACGCCGGTGCTCCAGCAGTTCTTCAACGACGCGCTGATCGTCCCCGTGCTCACCGCGCACCCCACGGAAGTGCAGCGCAAGAGCACGCTCGACTCGCAGCACGACATCGCGCGCCTGCTCGCCGAGCGCGACCAGCCGCTCACGCATCGCGAGCTCGAGCACAACGAGTCGCTCCTGCGCGCGCGCGTGACCTCGCTCTGGCAAACGCGCATGCTGCGCGAGTCGCGCCTGACCGTGGGCGACGAAATCGAAAACGCGCTTTCGTATTACCACACGACCTTCCTCACCGAGATCCCGGCGCTTTACAGCGAGATCGAAACGCAGCTAAAGGAGCACGGCCTTTCGGCGCGCCTGCCCGCGTTCTTCCAGATGGGCAGCTGGATCGGCGGCGACCGCGACGGCAACCCGAACGTCACGGCCGCCACGCTCGAAGAAGCGAGCGAGCGCCAGGCGCAGGTGATCCTGCAGCATTACCTCGACGAAGTGCACCGACTCGGCGCCGAGCTTTCGGTGTCGAACCTGCTCGCGGGCGCAAGCGAAGAACTGAAGGCGCTCGCCGAAGCCTCGCCCGACCAGTCGCCGCACCGCGTGGACGAGCCGTATCGCCGCGCGCTGATCGGCGTATATACGCGCCTCGCCGCGAGCGCGCGCGTGCGTCTGGGCGAAGGCGTGGTGGCCGTGCGCAGCGCGGGCCGCAACGCCGCGCCCGTGCGCGCCAAGCCCTATGCCGATGCCGACGAGTTCTCGCGCGACCTGCATATCCTGATGGATTCGCTCGCCGAGCATCACGGCGCGTCGCTCGCCACCACGCGGCTTGCGCCGCTCATGCGCGCCGTCGACGTGTTCGGCTTCCATCTCGCCTCGATCGATCTGCGCCAGAGTTCGGACATCCACGAAGCCGTGATTACGGAGCTGCTCGCGCGCGCCGGTGTCGAAGCCGACTACGCGGCGCTTTCCGAAGAAGACAAGCAGATCGTGCTGCTCGCGCAGCTCGCCGATCCGCGCACGCTGCGCTCGCCGTACCTCGACTATTCCGAGCTCGTGAAAAGCGAGCTGGGCGTACTGGAAATGGCGCGCGTGACGCGCGAGAAGTTCGGCGCGCGCGCCGTGCGCAACTACATCATCTCGCACACCGAAACGGTTTCCGACCTGCTCGAAGTGATGCTGCTGCAGAAGGAAACCGGCCTCATGAGCGGGCGCCTCGGCCACGCGGAAGACCCCGCGAAGGCCGCGCTGATGGTGATCCCCCTTTTCGAGACGATTCCCGACTTGCGCCACGCGCCGGGCATCATGCGCGACCTGCTCGCGCTGCCCGGCATCGACGCCATCGTCGAGCACCAGGGCAACGAGCAGGAAATCATGCTCGGCTACTCGGACAGCAACAAGGACGGCGGCTTCCTCACCTCGAACTGGGAGCTGTACCGTGCGGAACTGGCGCTCGTCGCGCTATACAAGCAGCGCGGCATCACGCTGCGTCTGTTCCACGGCCGCGGCGGCACGGTGGGCCGCGGCGGCGGCCCGACCTACAACGCGATCCTCTCGCAGCCGCCGGGCACGGTCGAAGGCCAGATCCGCCTGACCGAGCAGGGCGAAGTCATCGCGAGCAAGTTCGGCAATCCGGAGATCGGCCGCCGCAACCTCGAAACGGTGATCGCCGCGACGCTCGAAGCGACGCTGCTGCCGATGGGCGGGGCGAGCAACGCGCCCGACCAGCTGCCCGCGTTCGAGCAGACGATGCAATCGCTCTCCGACGCCGCGATGGCCGCGTACCGCTCGCTCGTCTACGAGACGCCCGGCTTCACCGACTACTTCTTCGCCTCCACGCCGATCACGGAAATCGCCGAGCTGAACATCGGCAGCCGCCCGGCCTCGCGCAAGCTGCAGGACCCGAAGAACCGCAAGATCGACGATCTGCGCGCGATTCCGTGGGGCTTCTCGTGGGGGCAGTGCCGCCTGCTGCTCACGGGCTGGTACGGCTTTGGCAGCGCGGTGGCCTCGTATCTCGACGATGCGGGCAGCGACGCCGAGCGCGCGCGCCGTCTCGCGATGTTCAAGAAGATGTACAAGACCTGGCCGTTCTTCTCGAACCTGCTCTCGAACATGGACATGACGCTCGCGAAGACCGACCTCGCGGTGGCCTCGCGCTACGCGCAACTCGTCGCGGACAAGAAGCTGCGCAAGCTCGTATTCGAGCGCATCGTGGCCGAATGGGAGCGCACGACGAAGGTGCTCGGTGAGATCACGGGCGCCCCCGGACGACTCGCCGACAACCCGCTGCTCGCGCGTTCGATCAAGAACCGCTTCCCGTATCTCGATCCGTTGAATCACTTGCAGGTGGAGCTGATCAAGCGCTATCGCGCCGGCGACCCGAGCCCGCGCGTGCGGCGCGGTATTCATCTGACGATCAACGGGATTGCGGCGGGGCTGCGCAATACGGGTTGAGCGTTCGCGCTGTGCTCCGGTGCAAACGGCGTCGTGCCCTCGCGGTCACGACGCCGTTTTTTATTGCCTCAGGCGAACTTCAATCGCGCCGCGTCGCGTCGATCATCAGTGCATCGAGCTTGAACGACATATCGCTCTGCACATCGAAGTATTGGCGCACTTCATCGGGCGCGCGCTCCCACATCGAGCGGATCGCCGTCACGCGCTCCGGCGGCGTGCGCATGCGCGCGACCCACGAATCGAAGTCGAGCGCGATGCGCCAGCGCTCGCTCACCTTCGCGTCGAAGCCGGCGGCGTCGAGCATCGCGATCCACTCGTCGGCGCGGTAGTCGCGAATGTGCGACGCGTCGCGCAACAGTTCGATCGCCTGAATATGCGTGTCGTAAAGCGGATCGTCGATGCCCGCGATGTCGATGAACTTCAGCCGGCCGCCCGGCTTGAGTACGCGGTGCACTTCGGCAAGCGCGCGCGGCACGTCGCGCCAGTGGTGCGCGCTCATGCGGCTCACGGCCCAGTTGAAGCTCGCGTCGGCGAACGGCAGCGTTTCCGCCGCGCCCTGCTGCGTGCGCACGGTCGTCAAGCCGCGCTCCTTCGCGGCGGCTTCGACCGTGGCGAGCATCTGCGGAGCGATGTCGTAGGCCACGACTTCGCGCACGTGCGGCGCCACGGCGAAGCTCGCGTGGCCCGCGCCGCAGCCCATGTCCAGCACCGTCGCATTGCCGCAGGTGGCCGCGAAGGTCGCGGCGAGGTTCTCCAGATCCGCGCCGCTCGCGTGGACCTGGCTCGTGAGGTAGGCGGCGGCGGTCGAGCCGAACGCGTCGGCGACCTGATCGTGATGCTTCATCGCATGCTCCTTTTGCGGGTTCTTATGCGGTGCTTTATGTGGGGCGCGAAGCGGCGAGCGCCGCGCGCCGAGGGGTCTGCAATCTCCGGGCTGGCTGACGTGGCGGCCCGTCGCCGCGTCAGACGCTACAATAGAGTCCGTTTTGTACCAGTACAAGTTAAGCAATTATTCTGGTATCGCTGCCACTAGCCCCACGCCAAATGAGCCTCCACACGCCCTCCCCGGCTTCGCCCGCCGCCGCCGGCAAAACCCTCGACGCGACACCCGCCCGCGCGCTGGGCGAATTCATCCGCGCCCATCGCGAGCGTCTTTCGCCCGCGGAGGTCGGCCTGCCGCCCGGCCCGCGCCGCCGCACGCCTGGCCTGCGCCGTGAGGAAGTCGCACAGCTGTGCGGCGTGAGCCCGACCTGGTACACGTGGATCGAGCAGGGCCGCCCCGTTTCGGCTTCGGCGGACGCGCTCGCGCGCATCGCCGTCGCACTGCGGCTCTCGCGCGCCGAGCGCGCCTATCTGTTCGAGCTGGCCGCGCAGCGCGACCCCGCCGAGCCCGATCCGGCCACCGCCGCGGACGCGCCCGCCACGCTGCTGCAAACGGTGAAGCTCGTGGACGCCCCCGCGTACGTGCTCGACCGCCAGTGGACCGCGCTCGCCTGGAACGCGCATGCGGCGGACCTCTTCACGGGCTGGCTCGACGGCGAGCACGACCGCAACCTGCTGCGCTTCACGTTCACCGAGCCGCTCGGGCGCGAGCTGATCGTGGACTGGGAAACGCGCGCGCGGCGCCTGGCCGCCGAGTTCCGCGCCGACTCCATCCGCCACCTCAACGACGCGCCCACGCGCGCGCTGATCGACTCGCTGGTCGCCGCAAGCGACGACTTCGCGCGCTTCTGGGCCTCGCAGGACGTGTTCGAGCGCGAGGGCGGCCGGCGCGAGTTCAACCATCCGCGCCACGGCCGCATCGCCTGCGACCAGATCACCTTCAAGCCCGCGCATCGCGAAGATCTCAAGCTCGTGGTGCTGGTGCGGCTCTGAGCGGCGCGGGCCGGCTGGCGGCGTTGCGGCAGACCGCCAATGTTAAAATCGTGATCTTTCCCGCCGTGCTTGACGCAATGCAGCGCAATGCGCCGCGCGGCACGCCTTCTCACCGCTTGCTCGTTCACGCCCCATCACCATGACGTCCCAACTGCACAAAAAAGGCGAAGCCTGGTCGGCTCGCTTCTCCGAACCCATGTCGGAGCTGGTCAAGCGCTACACGTCGTCGGTCTTCTTCGACAAGCGCCTCGCGCTCGTCGATATCGAGGGCTCGCTCGCGCATGCGTCGATGCTGGCCGCGCAGAAGATCATCTCCGCCGACGACCTCGCCGCCATCGAGGGCGGCATGGCGAAGATCAAGGGCGAGATCGAGCGCGGTGAATTCGAGTGGCTGCTCGACCTCGAAGACGTGCACCTGAACATCGAAGCGCGCCTGACCGCCCTGATCGGCGATGCGGGCAAGCGGCTGCACACGGGCCGCTCGCGCAACGACCAGGTCGCGACCGACATCCGCCTGTGGCTGCGCGGCGAGATCGACCGCATCGGCGGCCTGCTCGGCGACCTGCGCGGCGCGCTGCTCGACCTGGCCGAACAGCACTCGGGCACGATCATGCCTGGCTTCACGCACCTGCAAGTTGCGCAGCCGGTCACCTTCGGCCATCACCTGCTCGCCTACGTGGAAATGTTCACGCGCGACGCCGAGCGCATGGTGGACTGCCGCAAGCGCGTGAACCGTCTGCCGCTCGGCGCGGCGGCGCTCGCGGGCACGAGCTTTTCCGTAGACCGCTTCGCCGTGGCGAAGACGCTGGGCTTCGACGGCATCTGCGCAAACTCGCTCGACGCCGTGTCCGATCGCGACTTCGCCATCGAATTCACGGCGGCGGCCGCGCTGGTGATGACGCACGTCTCGCGCTTCTCGGAAGAGCTGGTGCTGTGGATGAGCCCGCGCGTGGGCTTCATCGATCTGGCCGACCGCTTCTGCACGGGCTCGTCGATCATGCCGCAAAAGAAGAACCCGGACGTGCCGGAACTCGCGCGCGGCAAGACCGGCCGCGTGAACGGCCATCTCATGGCGCTCCTCACGCTCATGAAGGGCCAGCCGCTCGCCTACAACAAGGACAACCAGGAAGACAAGGAGCCGCTGTTCGACACGGTCGATACCGTGGCGGACACGCTGCGCATCTTCGCGGAGATGGTCGCGGGCATCACGGTCAAGGAGCAGGCGATGCGCGCGGCAGCGCTGCAGGGCTTCTCCACGGCCACGGATCTGGCCGACTACCTCGTCAAGAAGGGCCTGCCGTTCCGCGACGCGCACGAAGCCGTGGCGCACGCGGTGCGTATCTGCGTGGACCGCAACTGCGATCTGGCCGACCTCACGCTCGACGAGATGCGCCGCGAACTGCCTGCCGTGTCGAACCTGCTGGCCGAAGACGTGTTCGCAGTGCTGACGCTCGAAGGCTCGGTCTCGGCGCGCAACCACCCGGGCGGCACCGCGCCCGAGCAGGTGCGTGCAGCCATCGCGGCGGCGCGCGCGGCGCTCAAGTAAGCGCAGCGCAACGGGCGGAAAACGCCCGCGGTCTAAAGCCCAACCGGGCGCGCGACGGGCAACGTCGCGCGCCCGGTTTGCTTTTGGGCGGCGCACAAGGTGACCATGCCCATGAGGACACACATGACAGCGCGCTGTACCCGCAGCAAAATGCCGGAAGTGTGCGCCCGGCAGCCGCGCGTCATGGCCTACGATCCCGCGCCATACTGACGACTTGCTCCGTCAGGTTTCGTCTTCGCCCCCAACACCTGCCCCATGATCGTCCGCCCTCACCTCCACTGGTTCCGCATGCTGCTCGCGTGGCGCGGCTCCGTGCTGCCGCAACTTCTGCCGCGCCTTTTCATCGTGCTGGTACTGTCGATCATCGCAGTGGCCGCGCACGATCACATCCTCAAGCTCACGGTCAACCTGAGCACCGTGCCGTTCTCGCTGATCGGTATTGCGCTCGCGGTGTTTCTCGGCTTTCGCAACAGCGCGAGCTACGACCGCTACTGGGAAGGCCGCAAGCTCTGGGGGCAAATGCTCAATGAGACGCGCTCGCTGGTGCGCCAGGCGCTGACGCTCCCGCGCAGCGGCGACGAAGCGGCAACACGCGAGCGGGCGAGCGAACTGGCCGGTCTGCTAGCTGCGCTGCCGCATGCGCTGCGCCATCAACTGCGCAACACCGACCCGCGCGCCGATCTCGAATCGCGCCTGGCGCCCGCGCTGTTCGCGCGCGTGATGGCGGCGCGCTACCGCCCGGCCACGCTCCTGCTGTGCGCTTCGGAATGGGTCCAGCGCGAGACGCGCGAAGGCCGCCTCGACGGCTACGCGGTGCTCGCGTTCGAACATAATCTCAATGGCATTTCGGATGTGATCGGCGGGTGCGAACGTATCGTCTCCACGCCGCTGCCGTTCGCCTATACGGTGATGATTCATCGCACCGTGTACTTCTTCTGCGCGATGCTGCCGTTCGGCCTCGTCGACAGCATCGGCGGTTTGACGCCGATCTTCGCCGTGTTCGTGGCCTACGCGTTCATGGCCCACGAGGCGATCGCCTCGCAGCTCGAAGACCCGTTCGGCACCGAAGACAACGACCTCGCGCTCAACCTGATGTCGACCGGCATCGAGGTCGCGTTGCACGACCTGATGGGCGAGCCGACTGCGCTGCCGGCGCGCGCGCCGGAGCAGTTCATCCTCGACTGAAGGCGCAGCCTCAGTGGTTGTTCACCGTTTCGGCGAGGCGCTTCAAGGTCGCGAGGCGCCCGCCTAGCAGATCGAGTCGCGCATGCTCGTCGATGAGCGGCGTGGTCGCGTCGCGATACGCGCGCCAGTCGCTTTGTGCGCGTGCAACCGTAGGCCGGGCGTGCTTCGGTATGCGCGCATAGAGCTGACGGTAGTAGCGATTGAGGTCATAGCTCACGTGCTCGCAGCGCGCATCGGCGCTGCAGGCGCGCACCTTCGGCGCGTCGCCGTCGTAGGTCGTCGCCTGGGTGCGCAGCGCGAGCGCGCGATCGCGCACCGGCTGCAGGCGCATGTCCGCCTCGTAGAGCTGGTAGGTGCTGCCGCTCGTGGTCGCGAACGCGGCGCCGAGCATGGTGTCCTCGGCGTCGCGCCAGGCCACCCACTTCTGCTGGCTCAGTTGCCAGCGCTTTTGCTGCGCGGCCGGCAGCTTCGCGAGCAGTTGCGCGAGCGCGTTGTCGGCGGCCTTGCGCCATGCGGTGCGCGCGTCGTCCATGCACTGGATCTGGCCAGCCGTCGACGACCGGTCCGCGCGCGCGAGACAGGTGCGCATGGCCGTATCGATCGGATCGGCCGCCGCGACCTCGGCGCGCGCCGCCGGTGCCACGGCGAACAGCACCGTGGCGGTCGAAATCACCGACAGCGTCGACACCATCGCAGCAAAATAACGCGCTAGCCGCGCCGAAGAACCCCCCAACATTCCCCTCCCCTCGCGCGTTCAGTCGCGCACGCAATCCACGAAATACTCGATGCGGCCGTTGATGGTCTCGCCCACGAGCCCGTGGATGTCGGTATGGAAGCCCGGGAAGCGCTCGTTGAACTCGCGCGCGAACTTCAGATAATTCACGATCGTCTTGTTGAAGCGCTCGCCCGGAATCAGCAGCGGAATACCCGGCGGATACGGCGTGAGCAGGATCGACGTGACGCGGCCTTCGAGTTCGTCGACAGGCACGCGGTCGATCTCGCGGTGCGCGAGCTTCGCGAACGCATCCGACGGCTTCATCGCAGGCTCCATGCTCGAGAGGTACATCTCGGTCGTGAGGCGCGCGATATCGTTGGCACGGTAGACGCTGTGGATCTGCTGGCACAGGTCGCGCAGGCCCACGCGCTCGTACATCGGATGCTGCGCGACGAATTCGGGCAGCACGCGCCAGAGCGGCTGGTTGTTGTCGTAGTCGTCCTTGAACTGCTGGAGCTCGGTGACCATCGAGTTCCAGCGACCCTTCGTGATGCCGATCGTGAACATGATGAAGAACGAGTACAGCCCCGTCTTCTCGACGATGATGCCGTGCTCGGCCAGGTACTTCGTCACGATCGCGGCGGGAATGCCGGTCTCGCCGAATTCGCCGTCCACGTCCAGACCCGGCGTGACGATGGTCGCCTTGATCGGGTCCAGCATGTTGAAGCCTTCCGCCAGCGCGCCGAAGCCGTGCCAGTGATCGTTCGGGCGCAGCATCCAGTCTTCGCGCGAGCCGATGCCTTCTTCGGCCAGCTCGTCCGGGCCCCAGACCTGGAAGAACCAGTCGTCGCCGTACTCGGCGTCCACCTTGCGCATGGCGCGGCGGAAGTCGAGCGCTTCGGCGATCGACTCTTCCACCAGTGCCGGGCCGCCCGGCGCTTCCATCATTGCGGCGGCCACGTCGCACGACGCGATGATCGCGTATTGCGGCGACGTGGACGTGTGCATCAGATACGCCTCGTTGAAGCGGTGGCGGTCGAACGCGCTGTCTTCCGAGTCCTGCACGACGATCTGCGAGGCCTGCGAGATGCCGGCGAGCAGCTTGTGCGTCGAGTGCGTCGCGAACACCAGCGCCTTGGTACGCGGACGGCCCGCGCCGATCGCGTGCATGTCCTGGTAGAACTCGTGGAATTCGGCGTGCGGCAGCCAGGCTTCGTCGAAGTGCAGCGTGTCGAGCATGTCGCCGAGCAGATCCTTGATCATCTCGACGTTGTAGACCACGCCGTCGTACGTGCTCTGCGTGATCGTCAGAATGCGCGGCTTCACGTTCGGATTCTTCGCGAGCGCCTCACGGGCGAACGGATTCGCCTCGATCTTCTTGCGGATGTTTTCCGGCTTGAACTCGTCGCGCGGAATCGGGCCGATGATGCCGAAGTTGTTGCGCGTCGGCGTGAGGAACACGGGAATCGCGCCCGTCATCGTGATCGCGTGCAGGATCGATTTGTGGCAGTTGCGGTCGACCAGCACGATGTCGCCGGGCGCGACCGTTGCGTGCCAGACGATCTTGTTCGACGTGGACGTGCCGTTGGTCACGAAGAACACGTGGTCCGCGCTGAAGATGCGCGCCGCGTTGCGCTCCGAGGCCGCGACCGGGCCGGTGTGATCGAGCAGCTGGCCGAGTTCCTCGACCGCATTGCAGACGTCGGCGCGCAGCATGTTTTCGCCGAAGAACTGGTGGAACATCTGGCCGAGCGGATTCTTCAGGAACGCGACGCCGCCCGAGTGACCCGGGCAGTGCCACGAGTACGAACCTTCGTCGGCGTACTTGACGAGTTCCTTGAAGAACGGCGGCGCGAGCGCGTCGAGATACACGCGCGCTTCGCGAATCACGTGGCGCGCGACGAACTCCGGCGTGTCCTCGAACATGTGGATGAAGCCGTGCAGCTCGCGCAGGATGTCGTTGGGCAGATGGCGCGAGGTACGCGTCTCGCCGTACAGGAAAATGGGGATGTCCGAGTTGCGCTTGCGCACCGCTTCCATGAACGCGCGCAGCGCGACGATGGCGGGCGCGTGCTCGGGCGCTTCCTCGTCCGAGCCTTCGACGTAGGGCAGCAGCTCGTCGTCGTCGATCGAGAGGATGAAGCACGCGGCGCGGCTCGACTGCTGCGCGAACGACGTGAGGTCGCCGTAGCTCGTCAGCCCGAGGACTTCCGCGCCCTCTTTCTCGATGGCTTCGGCGAGCGCGCGGATGCCGGAACCCGAGATGTTCTCGGAGCGAAAGTCTTCGTCGATGATGACGACGGGAAAACGAAACTTCATGGGCGATTCTCCAAAAGAAACGACCGCTGCATATGACGCGCAGCGGTCCCCGTATGTCGTTGAATCCGGTAGTGTTGCGCGCTGGAACTCAGGTCTTCGGCAGGGTGACGCCGTGCTGGCCTTGATACTTGCCGCCGCGATCCGCGTACGAGACCTCGCAGATCTCGTCGCTTTCGAAGAACAGCACTTGCGCCACCCCTTCGTTCGCGTAGATTTTCGCAGGCAAAGGTGTCGTATTTGAGAATTCGAGCGTGACGTACCCTTCCCACTCGGGCTCGAACGGCGTGACGTTCACGATGATCCCGCAGCGCGCATAGGTCGACTTGCCCAGACACACCGTCAGGACGTTGCGCGGAATGCGGAAATACTCGACCGTGCGCGCCAGCGCGAACGAATTGGGCGGGATGATACAGACGTCGCCCTTGAAGTCCACGAACGACTTTTCGTCGAAGTTCTTCGGATCGACGATGGTCGAATTGATGTTCGTGAAGATCTTGAATTCGTCGGCGCAGCGGATGTCGTAGCCGTAGCTCGAGGTGCCGTAGCTCACGATCTTGCGGCCGTCTTCCGACATACGGACCTGATCGCGCACGAACGGCTCGATCATCTTCTGCTCTTCGGCCATGCGCCGGATCCACTTGTCGGACTTGATTGCCATGTTCGCTACTTGACGAGAAATTCGGGTCGGGAAAGCATGCGGACGGACCCACCGGGCGCGCGCCGCGTGCGAAAGGCGCCTATTTTACGCGATGTGGATCGCCATGCCTGGAACTGCGTGTCGCGCCGGCGCAAACGCCGCGCTCACTGGGCGCGGATCAGGCCGCAGGCGAGCGCCGGGCCCGTGCCGCGCTGCGGGTACGCGTAGGGGTCGATGGCGTCCCGGTGCACGATCACCGCGCGTTGCAGGACGGAGCGCACGCCGTCGAGCGAGACGTCGGGGGCGACGATAAAGCCCGACGCCACGCCGTTCGAATCCGCATGGATATTGCCGAGGTCGCCTTCCACGCGCGCGCCGGGCTTCAGGCGCTCCGCGGCGGGCGCGAACACGGCGCCGGCGCTCGAGGCGTCGGTGGCGTTGCAGTCGCCGCGCTCGTGCACCTGCAATGCGTGATCGCTGTCGGGCTGCAGGCCCGCGAGGTTGTAGCTCACCTGCACGCCGTCCGAATGTTCGACGAACGAAACCGTGCCGCGCACCTGGCTGCCGACAGTGGGCAGCAACTGTGCGACCGCGCGCTTCTCCTGCTGCCCCATGAAGCTCGTGCAGCCCGCCAGCAGCGCGCAGCCGCAGAGCGTGACGAGGGCGATCATCCTGACGACCTGCGCATTCCCCGCTTGCCTGTCGTGTCCTTTATCCATGCGATCCTCTTGCCGGGCGGCGGCAGCCCCGTTGCTGCCGCCATACCGGACCCGATGAAGCCCACATGATACCGCGCAGGCGGCGCGTCGCGCGCCTATCTGTCCCCATGCGCGGGGCGCCGCACGAGCGCTGCGGCCGCACCGGCGCTCAGGTGTTCTGCACGACGATGGTCGGGAACTTCGAGGTCATGTCGCGGGCGCGCTCGGCGATCTGGATGGCCACGCGCCGCGCGATCGCGCGATAGGTTGCCGCCACCGGCCCCTCGGGTGCGGCCACCACGGTGGGGTTGCCCGAATCGGCCTGCTCGCGAATGGCGATGTCGAGCGGCAGGCTGCCGAGCACTTCCACGCCGTACTCCTTGGCCATGCGCTCGCCGCCGCCCGCGCCGAAAATATGCTCGGCGTGGCCGCAGTTCGAGCAGATGTGCACGGCCATGTTCTCGACGATGCCGAGAATCGGAATGCCTACCTTCTCGAACATCTTGAGGCCCTTCTTCGCGTCGAGCAGCGCGATGTCCTGCGGCGTCGTGACGATCACGGCGCCCGTCACCGGCACGCGCTGCGAGAGCGTGAGCTGGATGTCGCCGGTGCCCGGCGGCATGTCGACCACGAGATAGTCGAGCTCGCGCCAGTTGGTCTGACGCAGCAGCTGCTCGAGCGCGGAAGTGGCCATCGGGCCGCGCCAGACCATCGGGTTGTCCTGCTCGATCAGAAAGCCGATCGAGTTGGCCTGCACGCCGTGGCCTTCGAGCGGATTCATCGACTGTCCGTCGGGCGATTCGGGGCGGCCTTCGATGCCGAGCATCATCGGCAGCGAAGGGCCGTAGATGTCCGCGTCGAGCACGCCGACCGAAGCGCCTTCGGCGGCGAGCGCGAGCGCGAGATTCACGGCGGTCGTGCTCTTGCCCACGCCGCCCTTGCCTGAGGCCACGGCGACGATGTTCTTCACGTTGGGCAGCAGCTTCACGCCGCGTTGCACCGTATGCGCGGTAATCTCGCTTCTGACCGCGACGCGGCTCGCCTTCACGCCCGGCACGGCGGCAAGCGCCGCTTCGACCTGCGCGCGCACCGCGTCGAACTGGCTCTTCGCCGGATAGCCGAGCACGATCTCGACGCCGACCGTATCGCCATCGACGGTCACGTTGCGCACGCCCTTGGCCACCGTGTAGGGATGGCCCGTGTTCGCGTCCGTCAAGGCCGCGAGCGCGGCGTCGACCAAAGCCCGATCTATGCTCATTGAAACTCCGTGGGGAGAATGCCGGTCTGCGTTAGCGCCGATCCGAGTGAGGACTGATCGCCTACGCGCCGGAAATCGAAAGAAATTGTTAAGCTGCATTGCGCAAAATTGCCCGAAAGGGCACGCTTCGCGGCAGCATCGATTTTGTATGCCGACCAGGCGATCTCGAAGCCGCGACCCAGCGGCCTTTCGCCTGGCGGCGCAAACCTCAAGGCGTCATTGTAGTAGCTGCCGCCGCGCACCGTTCGAAGACCCTGTTCGCAAGCGGGGCCGCGAACGCCGCAGGCAGCGTCCGTTCCACTCAAGAAAGGAAAGCAAATGAACACAAGAATCCTGACTCGCCTGTCCGTCTTCGCCATTGCCGGCGCGCTCGTCGCCGGCTGCGCGACGCAGCAGGGCACCAATACGGCTGTCGGCACCGGTGTCGGCGCGGGCACGGGCGCGGCGATCGGCGCCATCTTCGGCGGCGGCAAGGGCGCGGCAATCGGCGCGGGCGCCGGCGCACTGGTCGGCGGCATCACCGGTTACAACTGGCAGAACATCCACAACAAGCTCTCGGGCGCCACCAAGGGCACCGGCACGAAGATCACCGAGCAGCCGGACGGCTCGCTCAAGCTCGACATCCCGAGCAATGTGACGTTCGACACCAGCAGCTACGCGATCAAGCCGTCGTTCGCGCCGGTGCTCGACCAGGTCGCGCAGACCCTCCAGCAGAACCCGGAAGTGGTTGCGCAGGTGGTCGGCCATACGGATAACACGGGCTCCGCCGCGTACAACCAGACGCTGTCGGTCAACCGCGCACAGAGCGTCGTGAACTACCTCGCGTCTCGCGGCATTCAGATGCAGCGCATGGCGGCGGAGGGACGCGGCGATACGCAACCGATCGCCGACAACAACACCGAAGCGGGCCGCGCTGCTAATCGCCGCGTGGAAATGTACCTGCGCGCGACGTCGCAGCACCAGGGCGGTTAAGCTCGCCCGACGCAGTCGCCGGGAACGCAGCGCCGGCGACTGCGCAGAAAAAACAGCGACACATTGACGGGGCGGCAGTCATGCCGCCCCGTTTGCATTTGGAGTTGCTCGAACACGCGCTCCGATACCCTTGCTGGACGGCCCTCTCAAGCCTGCTTCAATGCGCTTGCAGAGAATCGAAAAAAATTTTCGAACTCTCGGCAAGCCGTGCTGTCTGTCTTTACGGTACGTGTGCGGCAGTGCCGCCGCGTCACCATTCTCCTCTTGTCGTTGTTGCTCCGGGGCCAATCTTGCCCCGGTTTTTTTTGGCCGCAATTTGTGCGTCGCAGCATCCCCGCGACTTTCGCAGCCCGCGCCCCATCCAGGCATTGCGCATACGAGCGTCCACCGGCTCGCCGAACGGCGCTGCGCCTGCCCTGCTAAAATCGCGCTTTCCCCCCGCAACATCGGACTTCCCCTCACTTATGTCAGCACCCGCCACCGACCTCGCAGCAGCCGGCGCGCATGCCAATCAAAGCGGCCGCCGCCAGATTCTCGTTACGTCTGCTCTGCCGTACGCCAACGGTCAGATCCACATCGGCCACCTGGTCGAGTACATCCAGACGGACATCTGGGTTCGCGCGCTGCGAATGCATGGTCACGAGGTTTACTACGTCGGTGCCGACGACACGCACGGCACGCCCGTCATGCTGCGCGCGGAGAAGGAAGGCCTCACGCCGCAGCAGCTGATCGCGCGCGTGTGGCAGGAGCACAAGCGCGACTTCGACAGCTTCGGCGTGTCGTTCGACAATTACTACTCGACGGACTCCGAAGAGAACCGCGTGCTCTCCGAGTCGGTGTATCTGGCGCTCAAGGAAGCGGGTTTCATCGAAACGCGCGACATCGAGCAGGCCTACGACCCGGTCAAGAACATGTTCCTGCCGGACCGCTTCATCAAGGGCGAGTGCCCGAAGTGCGGCGCGAAGGACCAGTACGGCGACAGCTGCGAGGTGTGCGGCTCGACCTACGCGCCCACTGACCTGAAGAATCCGTACTCGGTGGTCTCGGGCGCGACGCCCATCCGCAAGACCTCGACGCACTACTTCTTCCGTCTCTCGGACCCGCGCTGCGAAGATTTCCTGCGCGGCTGGGTGAGCGGCCTCGCGCAACCGGAAGCGACCAACAAGATGCGCGAGTGGCTGGGCGAATCGGGCGAATCGAAGCTCGCCGACTGGGACATCTCGCGCGACGCCCCCTACTTCGGCTTCGAAATTCCGGGCGCGCCCGGCAAGTACTTCTACGTATGGCTCGATGCGCCCGTGGGCTATTACGCGAGCTTCAAGAACCTGTGCGAAAAGCGCGGCCTCGATTTCGAGGCATGGGTGAAGGCCGGCTCGAAGACGGAGCAGTACCACTTCATCGGCAAGGACATCCTGTACTTCCATACGCTGTTCTGGCCGGCGATGCTGCAGTTCTCGGGCCACCGCACGCCGACCAACGTCTTCGCACACGGCTTTTTGACCGTGGACGGCGCGAAGATGTCGAAGTCGCGCGGCACGTTCATCACGGCGGAAAGCTATGTGACCACGGGCCTGAACCCCGAGTGGCTGCGCTACTACTTCGCCGCGAAGCTCAACAGCACGATGGAAGACCTCGACCTGAACCTCGAAGACTTCCAGGCGCGCGTGAACAGCGACCTCGTCGGCAAGTACATCAACATCGCAAGCCGCGCGGCGGGCTTCCTGATCAAGCGCTTCGACGGCCGCGTGCAGGACAGCGCGATGCACCATCCGCTGCTCGAGCAACTGCGCGGCGCGATTGCGCAAATCGCTGCGCACTACGAAGCACGCGAATACAGCCGCGCGCTGCGCCAGACGATGGAACTCGCCGACGCCGTGAATGGCTACGTCGACACGGCCAAGCCGTGGGAACAGGCCAGGGATCCGGCCAACTCGGTGGCGCTGCACGAGACCTGCAGCGTGAGCCTCGAGGCGTTCCGCCTGCTTTCGCTCGCGCTGAAGCCGGTGCTGCCCACGCTCGCAGAAGGGGTGGAACAGTTCCTCGCGATCGAGCCGCTGACCTGGGCCGATGCCGGCAAGGCGCTTTCGTCGCAACAGCCGATCAACGCGTACAAGCACCTGATGACGCGCGTCGATCCGAAGCAGATCGAAGCGCTGCTTGCCGCCAACCGCGATTCGCTGCAGGCAACCGATGCACCCGCCGCCGCGGCTGCGGATGCGAACAAGAAGTCGAAGGCTGCCAAGGAAGCGAAGAAGCCTGCCGCCGATGAAACGCCGGAAGTCATCTCCATCGACGACTTCGCGAAGATCGACCTGCGCGTGGCGCTGATCGTCGACTGCAATATCGTCGAAGGGTCGGACAAGCTGCTGCAGCTCACGCTCGACGTGGGCGAGGAAAAAACCCGCAACGTGTTCTCGGGTATCCGTTCGGCGTACAAGCCGGAGGACCTCAAGGGCAAGCTCACGGTGATGGTCGCGAACCTCGCGCCGCGCAAGATGAAGTTCGGCATGTCCGAAGGCATGGTGCTCGCGGCGTCTTCGGCCGACGAGAAGGCCGAACCGGGTCTGTACATTCTCGAGCCGCATAGCGGCGCGAAGCCGGGCATGCGCGTGCGTTAATGCGACACAAGCGCAAACGCCATGGCGTTGCACCACTCGCAAAAAGGCACACCCCGGAGGTGTGCCTTTTTTTATGGCGCCGACGCTACGGCATCAGCACGTGGGGCCATACAAACGCCGGAGAGCGGCACTAGCGGTAGCGTCGCGCCGGCTGCCCCAGGACCTTCACCGGGCTCACGCGAATCACATTCGCATTCATCCATGGCAAGGTAATCCTGCTGGAAAACGCGTGCATGAAGTCGTTGATGTTTGTCCGGGACGTCGCAGACGAACCGGGCGTTCACCGCAACGCCGCGTTTCGTTATCCTCACCGGATGATGCCGATGCTGGAGACGAACCCGCGCGATGAGCTCCCAGGTCAACTTCTGCCCAATTCGCCGATGTGGCGGGCCTTCGGCCGCGCTGCGTTTGAGAAGCGTCCATATCGGCGCAAAGGCACGCCGACGGTGGAGGGTGACTGCAGCGTCACCCGCTTGGATAAAAACGACCCAGGATTCCAGTGCGGGTTCTGCGAGAGATTGCGCCGCGCATCTGGGGGCTCAGGTAGTGTTGGGCTTGCGCCTTGCCATGAGCCGCTGACGCGCCGCAAGGCCGCGTTGCCGATGTGCTTCCGAGACCGGAGCGATTGTCTGAGAGGGCTCCTGAATGTCGCCAGCCAGGTTAATCTTCTCTTTCCATTCCTCGAGCGCATGTGAGAGTTCCCACCGCCAAGCGAGGTCCCTGAGAAGCTCGGCATCCAAAACACTGAAATCCACATCCTGCGGCGGCATCCGCATCGAGCTGCGGGGCGACAAAGCCAGATGCAACCAGTGCAAAGCTGCTACCTCAGGTCTAACCACCGGACAGTGGCGGCCGGCTTGGAGCAGCAGGCGCGTCTCCTCCTGGGAGGACGGGAAGAATCGAGGTGGCAGGGCGTTGAATCGAAGCGCCTGTCCGCCACTGGTCTTGACGGAACCAACACGGGGGACGGAGTCGGGGCGTTGCGGCACCACAGCCGTCACAATAGCTGGCGGGTTATTTAGAAAACCGCACTCTCCAAGCACCGATTCGAGTGAGACAACGGCACCTTGTCGAATATGCTGTGCAGCTTCGGCTACTTCGACAGCAGGCCGACTGCGACGATTCAAATAGAGCCCGCGACTCACCTTTTGCAGGGCACCCGCCTTCATCAGGCCGCCAATAGCTTTGTGGACTGTATCGGCGTTGGCGCGCGGCCGTACGCGACGAACCAGACGCGCCAGCTCTTCCGTGGTGCAAACGCGAGGTGCTTCGTTTGACTCGAGAAGTCCCAGGAGTTCATATCTCCACTCAGTGCGAGCGCGCTCGTAATCGAAACCTATATCCATCATTTGGCTCCCGGTCGTTCCGGCTTGACGTCCGCAACCCCTTCTTCTTTCTGGAGCGCGCGCGCGTCCTCTAGCCATTGTTCAACGTTCGTACCGACGTTGACCTGCATTTCTTCGTAGACTTCTTCGGTTACCGCTGCTGCTGTCTCTGGCCGCAGGTACGGCACTACGTCCGTTTTGAAACGCTCGTAGTCCATGCTTTCGACTTTTGCCCACAGTTCGGTGAGCGCCTGCTCGAGCCGGTCGGGAGATTGACTGGCCAGCAGCTGAGCCGGGGCATCGAGCTCTGTCTCGAGCAACACACTCAAGTCGAAGAGGTCACGCGGTGCATCGCGTTTGGGGTCTGTCAGAGCGAGCACTTTGCACACAGCCAGGGCCTGCGCGTCGAGCGTCAGCACGCGACCTCGCGCCGCACCTCCGGCGAATTCCTTGTTCAGCTCAAGCTGTTCGGTGCGAAATGGTGCGACCCATTCGCGGCGGGATACTTCGACCGTCAAAGAAATAGGGCGTGCTGTTCCCGGCGCGCGGCCATTGACCTTCCACCGCAGGGTTGTCTCTGTCTGCTTGGGCTCGAAAACTGACGGTCCTCGATTAGACCATGCTGCTTGATAACTCTGTCAATGGAGCGGCGAACGATGCCCTGAATTCGGCTGACGGACGCTGGCATCACCGCGTCCAGGTCAATGTCGGCAGCGGGTGCTCCCGAGCACAGCTCGCATGGCCAAGCCGCCCTTGAGCACAAGCTCGTTCTGAATCGCTTGGCACATGAGCTCGATAAGAAGCCTGGCTTGAAGCAACTCCCGACTGTAGGCGACCTCATCCATGTAGTACCTCAATCACTGTAAATCACGACTATGGAACTATGTGAATAGTCTGTTAGTCGCTCTACGCACGGTCAATTGCCGGAGGAAGAGCACCCGCTGGCGTCCTACTGGAATTCGCGCCGGGATGTAACGCCGCGCTCGAATGAACCCTTATCCCACGAGGCCCTGCATCAACACGTTAAGTGACGGGCTGGGCGGCCTGCCCCCGGCTGGCTTCATCTTTTCGAGGCTTCGAGCAGTCCGCCAACTCCACGCCTGTTCTTTCCAGACGCGGTTAGCATGCCAGTTACCAGCACGATTTAGCGACAGCGCCATTTCTTTGCTGCTGCTTATTGTTGGTTTCTGATTGCCTACCGGCGAAGCCGATCGAAACGCCGCGTATAGAGAATATCGGCGCCGTTGAAGGTGCCGCCGTACACCACCAGCGACCAGTAGCGCGAGAGGTTGATCGTGGCCTTCACCGCGTTCGACGCCGACTGCAGGCCCTGCTCATAGCCGATCACGAGACGCTGGTTGATGGCCTTCGCGATCATGACGACCTCGGTGTCGGTCAGGCCCACCTCGCTGCGCCCGATCGAAAATTCGTCGAGGCCGATGCTCTGCGCAATGCGCTTGCCTTGCGCGCTGCCGAGCAGAGCGAGCGCCGTCGTCATCGCGCTCTGCTGGCCGAGGTTGTTGCCCTGGTCGGTGCCGTGGCCGAACAGCAGCCAGGAGAGCTTTTCGTTATCGGGCACGTTGGGCTCGGAAACGAGCCGCACCGACGGCGCCTGCACGGTGCCGGTGACCTGCACGCCCGCCTCGACCTGCTGGTTGCGCCGCATGGCGAGAATGTTGATGCCCGGATTGCCCACCGGCCCGTTGAACGTGAAGAAGCCGTTTTCGATATTGAGCTTGGTGCCGAACGCCGTGTACGTGGAGCCTTCGGTCACGCGCACGTTGCCGACCGCGCGCAGCGGGACGTCCGGCGCGCTGTTGACCGTAATCGTGCCCGCCAGGCCCAGATCCGCGCCCTGCCCGCGGAAACGGAAGTCGTGGCCGAGATCGATGTCGACGTTCGCGCGCGGGGCAAAGCGTGGCGCGGGCCTGGTCGACGCCGTTTCTTCGATGGGCGGCCTGCCGCCCACCGTCGTGCCATCGGGGCGCACGATCACGACGTCGTCGCCAAGCGACGGCGCGGGCAACTCGGGCATGTCGAAGAGCGCGTGATCGACGGTGAACTTGCCGTCGATCTGCATGCCGCCCAGATGCCCGCCGTTGGCGATGCTCGCGCTGCCGGAAAGCGACAGCTTGCGGTCGGGCGAAGCGAAAAGCTCGAGCTTGTCGGCAACGATGCTCGCACTGAGATCGGGCTCGGCGTTGTCGAGCCGCACCTGGCCTTTTGCGCGCAGCGTGCCGCTCGTCGCGCCGTGGAACTCCACCTGCTGGAAGTCGACCAGGTTCTGCGAGAGCGCGATGCGTATCACGCCGTCCTTCAGCTCCACGCCCTGGTCGACCACGGTGGCCGAGATGCCGTCGCCGACCAGCGAGCCCGTGAGATTCGGCTTCGCGACCGTGCCGCCGAGCGCAAGCTGCAACGCGAGATGGCCGTCGAGCAGGTAAGTCGGGCCGAGCATGCCGCCCGTGTTCCGGAGCGAGGGCACGTTCGCCTTGATGGTGCCGCCGATCGGCGCCTCGTCCGCGACGGTGAGGATGCCGTCGCGCGGCATGAGCGTCGTGTAAGCGTCGATGTCGAGCACGCCCACGCGGTTCGCCTGCGCATGCGCCGTGAGCGTGAGGTGGTTGCCGCCGCTGAAGGCCGCGCGCACGTTGAGGTCGCCCACGCCGAGCGAGGCAAAGCCGCGGCCGACCTCGGTCGTGATGTCGCCCGAGCGGCGCTTGATCTGCACATAGCCGGTGGCCGTCGGGCCGACAGCGAAGTCCCAGTCGCCGTCGAAGATCAGGTCGGTCCTGAGCGTGGACGGTACGCCCGTGAACTGCTGCCGGATTTGCATGATGCGTGCAAGCGACACGTTGGTGAGCGTGCCCGCCGAGCGGATGCGGCCATGGTCGAGGTCGAACGATTTCAGGTCGAGCGACGCGCCTTCCCCCGTGATACGCGTCGCGCCGAGCGTGACCTTGCCGGGGCCCGCGCTCACGGTGAGAGGCGACTGCAGCTTCACGCCGGGCACGCCGCGGTTTTCGAGTTGCGTCACCGTGCCGTTCCAGCGCGTGCCCTCGCGCGTGTCCTGGAGGCCGCCGTTGGCCGCCGCCACGAAGTCGATCGGCTGGCCCTGGACCTTGCCCTTCGCGCTCGCGGTGAGCGTGTGCTTCGCGCGCGTGCCGTCGAGGCGCGCGGTGAGCGTCGTGATATCGACGCCCGCCACGGCGATGTCGCTCGCGTCGGTGCTGAAGGCGAGCGCGCCGTTCGCGCCGTCGCGCGCGAGCGCCCGGCCCTCGGCATGGCCGACGCGGTTATCGCCGAACACCACGTGGTCGGCCTTGTAGGCGAGCGAGACGTCGGGATGTGCGAAGGTGCCCGTCACGTCGCCGTTCGCCGCGAGCTGGCCCGCGATGCCAAAGCCGAGCCGGTCGAGCTGCGGCGCATCCACGCGAAAGCGCAAGCGGTCGCCACGCGCGCCGAAGCTGCCTTGCAGATCCACGGTATTGCCCGCGACCGAGAGGTTCGCGCGGCTTGGCAGAATCCGCGAGCCCGCCAGCTGGATGAGGCCCTCGCCCGTGAGCGGCAAGTCGTCGTAGACGCTCGGGCCGAGCTTGAACTCGGCCCGCGTCGTGAAGGTGGGCGCGAGCGTGCCGCTCGCATTGAGCGTGCCGTTCACGCGCGCTTCGATGCGCCGGGCCGCGGGACGCGTGGCGGGTCGCGGCTTCGCCTCGTGCTGGGCCGCCCCGCCCCGCTCGGTCTGCTTGGCGTTCTCCACGCGCTTTTGCTCGGCGGCCTGCTCGCCCGATTGCGCGGGATTGAGCGACGGGTTCAGCGCCGGATTGAGCGCGAGATTGCGTTGCGGGTTGAGCGCGTCGGCGGCGGGTTGGGCTGCAGGGCGCGGCCGGTCGGCCGGCGCTGGAATTTTCGCGGCCGTGCGCGCCGGTGTTTGCGACGTGAGCGACAGCGGATCGAAATTGGTCAGCACCGCCTTGAGTTGATAGGTCGAACTGGCGTCGTGCTTGAGCGCACCCGACAGGTCGATGCGCCCCGCGCCGGAAGTCAGCCGCACATCGTTGAGCGACAGGCGCGCGGGGTCCTGCGTGATCTTGCCCTGCACGCGCAGCGCCGCCTTGGGGTCGGCGAGATCGAGCGTGACGCTTTGGACGTCGCCATTCAGCCGCACGCCGACCGGCCCCGCGAATTGCGTGGCGCGCACGCTCGACTGGATCGCGTTGAGGTCGAGCCCGGCCACCTTCAGATCGAAACGCCCGTCGCGCCCGCTGATCGTGCCGCCGCCGGTGATCGTCGCGTTCTTCACGAGACGCACGGCAAGCCTCGGAATGCGCTGCGTCTTCGCGTCGAGCACGACGTCGGCGTGGGCGTCGATGAGCGGCAGCAGCTTTTCGTCGATGGCGCCCGGCTTCGCGTTCACGATCGAGACCGCGCCCGCCACCGTGAAGCCCGCCACATTACTGCGCGCGCGCGCCGCATCGGGCTTCGCCCCGCCCGCAGGCGCCGATGCCGGCGCCGGCACCGAAGCCGGCGTCACGCCCGACACCGCCGCCGCGCCCGAAGCCACCGCTGCGAGCGCCGCCGGCACGCCCGCCGCGCCGCCCGGCACCGGCTGCAACTGCGCACGCACGGCGAGGTCGGCGAACGGCGCGCCCGGCGCGAACGCCTGCGGATTGACATGATCGAACGCGAGCGTGACCCGCTGCAGCGGCACGGCAGCGAACGGCGTGGCCTCCACATGCGCGCGGCCGGTGAGCTTCATGCCGCTCGCCTCGACATCGGCCGTGAGCGCCTCGAGCGAGCCGGCGAGGTTTGCGCTCACCTGCACGTCTTCGCCGTTCACCTTGCCGGAGTAGCCCAGGTCGCCCGTGAGCGCGAACGGCCGCACGCCGTCGAGCTTCGCCTCGGCGCTCACTGCGCCAAAGGGCGTGTCGAGATGCTCGATGGCGGCCTCGTGATGGCGGCCGTCGCTGCGGCCGTGGAACTGGAAGTGCGAGAACTCGTTGGTCGAGGTGCCTTCGTGCACCGTGAGCTTGTCCACCTGCAGGTCGCGGATCTCGAGCCCGAGCGGCAGCTGCAGGTTTTCCGGCAGCTTCATGGGCGAGGAAGGCTCGTGCGACGGCACGACGCGCATCTCGATGTCGCCGGCATGCAGATAGTCCACCACGAAGCGCCACGGTTGCTGGCCGAAGCCCTGCAGCTCCCATTGGCCGCCGATGCGGTCGACCTTGAGCGTGGTGCCGTCCGTGCCGCGCCAGCTCACGTTGGAAAAGCGCACACCGCTCGCGAGCGTGCCGCCTTCGAACCGGCCCGCGAGCTTGCCGTCGAGCAGCCTGACCGCCGCGCGCCACGCGTAGGCCGTGCCGCGCTCGGTGGTCAGCACGCCATAGAGCAAACCGGCGACGAGCCCGACGAGCAGCACCGGCACGACGATCGCCCAGGCAAGCGCCTTCCAGAGCCGCGGCCCGCGGCGGCGCGGCGGCGCACCGTCGCCGCCCGCGCCGCCGTCGCCGCCATGTCCTCCATGGCCGCCGGCTTCGCTGCGCGCTTCATCGTCCGGGCTGCGGCCAGCTTCTTCCGGCGGCACCGCGAACGTGGCCGGCAGCCATGCCACCGCAGCAAAACGGCGCGCGCTCATGCGGCCCCCTCGCCGTGCGGCGCAGGAGGCGTTGCGAAGCGGAGCAGCGAGCACGTCATCATCAGAAGGCGATCCCGAGTGTCAGATAAGGCCGCACGCTGTGGGTGCGAAACCCATAGGCGAGATCGAGGTTGACCGGCCCGACGGGGCTGCGCCAGCGCGCGCCGATACCCGCGCCCGGATCGAACTGCTTTTCGCCCCAGGTGTCGGTGGCGGTGCCGACGTCGAAGAACGCCGCGCCGCCCCAGTCGTGGCTGAACCAGTGCTGGTACTCGGCCGAGCCGGTGACGAGATACTTGGTCGGCAGGATCGAGCCCGACTGGTCGTTACCGATGCTCTGGAACGAGTAGCCGCGTACCGAGTTCGAGCCGCCCGCACGGAACAGCAGCGACGCGGGGATGCCGCTCGACGGGCCGCCCGTGAACACGCCGCCCAGTTCCGCGCGGAACACCATGATGTCGCTGTGGCCGATCGGCAGGTATTGCTGGCCGCGCATGTAGGCGCGAAAGAAGCTTTGCTCGGCGCCCGCGTTCTTGAGCGCGAGGCCCGCCTCCACGCGGATGATGTTGCCCGAGCGCGGAAAGAGCGGGTCGTCGACGTTGCGGCGGGTCCAGCCCCAGGTCGGCACGAGCGCATAGGCCCGCGAGGACGGCCCCACGTTCTGCGTAAGTCGGTCGTCGTAGAACATCAGCGCGTACGCATAGTCGATGTTCTGCGAGGTGCGCGTGCGCTGCACCCCGACGCGCGCGCTATAGATGTTGGTGTCCGAGACGTCGGTGGTGGTGTAAGACGCGACGAGGCTGTTGGTCCAGGCGCGCGGACCCGGCGGCATCGAAAGCTGGACCTGACCGAACTTCTGGATCTGGTCGAGGCGCCCCTGCACCTGGAACGGCCACGCCGCCCCGAACGTGTTCAGGTAGGTGTAGGAGCCCTGTACATGCGCGCCGGTATCGGTCGAATAACCCACGCCGCCGCGGAAGTTGTTGTACGGGAACTCGCTCACCTTCACGTGCACGGGCGTCTCGAGCGGCTTTTGCGTGTTCGCGTCGACGTCGATCGCCACGCTCGCGTAGTACGGCGTGTTCTGCACCTGGCGCTGCAGTTCGGCCACGCGCTTCAGGTCGTAGATTTCGCCCGGCGAAAGCGGATTCACATTGTCGATGATGTAGCCCGGATAGCGCCGCGGCCCCGAAACATCGAGCTTGCCCAGCGTAAAGGTCGGCCCGCTGTCGAACGTTACGGAAAGTTGCGCGTCGTGCCTGAGCGGATCGACCCGCGCCTCCGAAAACGTAATCTTCGCGCCAAGGTAGCGGCGCGCCTGCAGCGCCTTGAGCGAGCCGTTCTTGGCGTCGTCCCAGCCCGACTGCGTAAAGGCGTCGCCTTCGTGCAGCGAGAACGCGAAGCGCGCGGTGTTCTCCTGCGCCGGGTCTTCCGTGAGGACCGGACCGCGAAACACGAGTTTCACCGACGAAATCGTGGTGCGCGGCCCCGGATCGACGCTCACCCGCACGTGCCGCCTGCCGTCGATCGTGCGCACATCGGTGCGCACGACCGGCGTGAAATAGCCCGCCGTCGACGCGAGGTCGCGCACCTGTTGCGGCGTCGCGGTCACGAGAAACTCGAACTGGTCCTCGTTCACGTCGGCGCGCGTGGCGAAGCGCGCAATGTCGAGGTGCGCCTCGAGCAGCTTGCGCAGATCGCGCGGGGTGGCCTGGATATCGACGTCGTAGTAGGTGCGCGGGCGCATCCACGGCAGGAGGGTGGTCAGGATGTCGGCCCGGGCGGGCGGTGCCACAGCGGAGCACACGGCGAGGCACACGATCAGGCACGCGGCGAGCCGTGGCCGCGCCGCCCGCGAGGGGCGCCGCCGTGCGCTCAATGCTTCGATCACCCATCCCGCCAAACGCCACCTCCTGCCGTCGTAGAACTGGTTGCCACCGGTTGCACCGCTCGCGCGCAGGGCGGCACGGGAAGCGGCAACGGGCGCAAACGCGTTATTTCACCACATCGGCGCGTCAAAACCCCAGGAGGAGGTGCAAAGCGTGCCACAACGGCGGGCGCGGCCGGACCTATGGCGCGCGCGGGGCGGCCGAGGGGATGGCCAACGCGTTGCGCCCGGGCGGATGTTCCGCGGCGTTGGCTTGCGGTAAAATTGCCGCCGACAGAATTAGCGGCGCGGCGCAATCAGGCGCCCCGCCTTACTGGACGGACGTCAGCCATGTATCAATCGGACATCACGCAGTTCATCAACCAGCTCAAGCAGCAAAAGCCGCAGCTCGAAGAACAGCAACGCAAGGGCCGCGCGCTCCTGTGGGACAAGCAGCCGATCGACCTCGACGAGCGCGAGCGCCAGCAGGCTTCGCGCGTGAAGCAGACGTCTTACGTCTACTACCAGAACTTCTGATGGCCGAGGCCGACGGGGCCGGCGCGCCGCCAGCGGGCGAGCACGCGGCCAGTCACGGGGGCCACGCTGCCGGGCAAACGCCCGGTGAGGCGCTGACCACACCCGCAACCGACTCGACGCCCGACACGGTCGACGGCGTCGCGTTTGCACGCCTTTACGGCGAGCCGCTCTTCAAGCTCCCGCAGGACCTCTACATCCCGCCGGACGCGCTCGAAGTCTTCCTCGAGACCTTCGAAGGTCCGCTCGACCTGCTGCTGTACCTCATCCGCAAGCAGAACTTCAACGTCCTCGACATCCCGATGGCGGAGGTCACGACCCAGTACCTCGGCTATGTCGAGCAACTGCGCAAGACCAACCTCGAACTCGCGGCCGAATATCTGTTGATGGCGGCCATGCTCATCGAGATCAAGTCGCGCATGCTGCTGCCGGTCAAGAAGGCCGACACCGGCGAGGAAGCCGAGGACCCGCGCGCCGAACTCGTGCGCCGCCTGCTCGAATACGAGCAGATGAAGCTCGCCGCCCAGCGCCTGGACCAGTTGCCGCAGCTCGGGCGCGACTTCCTGCGCGCCGAGGTCTACATCGAGCAGAGCATCACGCCGCGCTTCCCCGACGTGGACAGCAACGACCTGCGCGCCGCGTGGGCCGACGTCATCAAGCGCGCGAAGCTCGTCCAGCATCACAAGATCTCGCGCGAGGAGCTCTCGGTGCGCGAGCACATGAGCATCATCCTGCGCCGGCTCCAGGGCGAGCGCTTCATGGAATTTTCCGAGCTGTTCGACACTACGCGCGGCGTGCCCGTCGTGGTCGTGAACTTCATCGCCATGCTGGAGCTGTCGCGCGAATCGCTCATCGAGATCACCCAGCCCGAACCGTTCGCGCCGATTTACGTGCGGCTCGCGTATTTGCCCGCCTGATCCCCGGCCGGCCTTGCCCGGGTCCGCGCGCAGCGAAGGCAGTAAATAGGACCGCATCGTGCGGGAACCTCCAAAGGGCCGCACAGCGGAACGTCAGGACAAGCCCCTACCCGAGGCGGGTGCGCCGCATTCACAAATCCACTACAATCGCCCGCGCCTGCCCGGTCTCGTCCCATATACGGGGCACCGCGCCACTCGCGCGGACCGGGCGCGCAACGTCCGCTCGCGGCCCTTCGTCCGGGTCTCTGGCTTGCGGCCGTGCAACCCAAGTCTTGCCCCCGCGCGAGGCATAAAGCATCCGACCATGAAAGTCATCAGCTCGATTCAGGAATTGCGCGACCAGTTGCGCGGCCAAAACCGCACGGCGTTCGTGCCGACCATGGGCAACCTGCACGAAGGCCATCTCTCGCTGATGCGCCTCGCACGCCAGCACGGCGACCCGGTCGTGGCGAGTATCTTCGTCAACCGGCTGCAGTTCGGCCCGAACGAGGACTTCGACAAGTATCCGCGCACGCTTCAGGACGACATCGAGAAGCTGCAGAAGGAAAACGTCTACGTGCTGTTCGCGCCCACCGAGCGCGACATGTATCCGCAGCCGCAGGAGTACCGCGTGCGCCCGCCGCACGATCTGGGCGACATTCTGGAAGGCGAGTTCCGCCCCGGTTTCTTCGAAGGCGTGTGCACGGTCGTCATGAAGCTGATGTCGTGCGTGCAGCCGCGCGTGGCCGTGTTCGGCAAGAAGGATTACCAGCAGCTCATGATCGTGCGCGCGATGTGCAACCAGTTCGCGCTGCCGACCGAAGTGATCGCCGCCGAAACCGTGCGCGACACCGACGGCCTCGCGCTCAGCTCGCGCAACCGCTACCTCACGGAAGCCGAGCGCGCCGAGGCGCCGCAACTGGCGGGCGTGCTGCGCGCGACCCGCGAGTCGGTGCTGTCGGGCCGCCGCGACTTCCAGCAGCTCGAACTCGACGCCATGGCGACGCTCGCCGCGCGCGGCTGGAAGCCCGACTACATCGCGATCCGCAAGCGCGCGAACCTGCTGCCGCCCGCGCCGGGCGTGGCCGGCGACGCCGAGTCGCCGCTCGTCGTGCTGGCCGCCGCGAAGCTCGGCGCGACGCGCCTGATCGACAACCTCGAAATCTGAGGGCCGCGGGCGGCCGCGCCGTCCCGCTTTCACCCGATCCCCCCAGATTCCGCTTACCCGCGGCGGGCCGCGCGCCCGCTCGCCTGAGGAGACCCTCCATGCAACGCCATATGCTCAAGTCGAAGATCCACCGCGTCGCGGTCACGCACTGCGAGCTGCACTACGAAGGCTCGTGCGCCATCGACGAAAACCTGCTCGAAGCGGCGAACATCGTCGAAAACGAGCGCATCGACATCTGGAACATCAACAATGGCGAGCGCTTCACGACCTACGCGATCAAGGGCGAGCGCGGCAGCGGCATGATCTCGCTGAACGGCTCGGCCGCGCGCCGCGCGCAACTGGGCGACCTCGTGATCATCGCGGCCTTCGCGAACGTGGAAGAGGAAGAGCTCAAGGCCGGCTGGAAACCGGACCTCGTGTTCGTGGACGAGAACAACCGCATCAAGGGCAGCCGCGACCACGTGCCCACGCAGGCCTGGAGCTAAACCGCGGGGCTGGCGGACGCGGCTCATCGGGCCCGCGCCGCCGCGCTTGCCCGCCTTTTGGCGCGCTTATTTGCCGTCGACCCAACCGACGATCGACTGCCACTGGTCGAGGTCCTTCTCGACCCGGCTCTTCGCGACGTCCCACAGCGTGAGGCCGTGCGCAGCGAGCTGCACGTAGTTCTGCGTGTCGCGCAGATAGCCCAGCACCGGTAGTTCGAGGCCCTCGACGAAGCGCTGCAGCTGCTCGGCCGAGCGCGTGCGCGCATCCACCCGCATGCCCACCACGCCCACCTGGATCGCCCCCTTGCGCACGGACTTCTCCTTGGCGAGGCGGTTCAGGAAGTCCTGGGTGGCAAGAATGTCGAACATCGAGGGCTGCAGCGGCACGATCACCTTGTCCGCCAGCTCGATGATCGCCTGGAGCCGGTTGCCGTGCAGGCCGGCGGGCGTGTCGATGACTGCGTGCTCGAGTCCCTTGGGCGGCTTGGCCGGGTTGTCCAGATCGACCTGCCAGCTTTCGATCGCCGGCAGCGTCGCGGGCCGCAGATCGAGCCATGCGTGCGAGGACTGCTGCCGGTCGAGGTCCGCGAGCGCCACCCACTCGCCTTGTGCGGCGAAATAGCCGGCCAGATTGGTGGACAGCGTGCTCTTTCCCACGCCGCCCTTGGGATTCGCCACCACGATTACCGTCATGAATGCTCCCGTCAGGATGGCTGGCGCAAGGCCAGCCGGATTGCCGTGATTTTGCGTGATGCGTGTTTCGATACCTTGCGAGGCGACTTGCGGACGAGCCGGCGCCCCGAATCAACCGTCCGATATTATCGGCAAATTGCGCGCCGCCGAAGCCCCCCCACGAGCGCGCACCCGCAATGTTCATATCAAATCAAGGAGACTGAGCGACCATGAGCACGCTACGCCACGACATCACGATCGAATCCCTGCTCGAGAGGCAGCGCGGCCGCCTGCCCGATTTGCTGGGCTTTCGGCCGCTGGTCCTCGAGCAAGGCCTGCTGCGCGCCGAACTCGACGTGCGCAGCGACCTGCTCGCCCCCAATGGCTTCCTGCACGCCGCCACGGTGATCGGTCTCGCCGACACGGCCTGCGGCTACGCCTGCCTCGCGCACCTGCCGCCCAACGCGAAAAACTTCACGACCATCGAGATCAAGAGCAATCATCTGGGCACCGCGCGCGAAGGCACGATCTCGGCCGTGGCCAAGGGCGTGCACCTCGGGCGCAGCACCCAGGTCTGGGACGCCACCGTGAGCGGCCCGGACGGCAAGACCATCGCGCTGTTCCGCTGTACGCAGATGGTGCTTTACTGAGCCGGGCAGCCGCGCTTTTAGCTGCGCTGTCAGCGGATTACGCCGAACACCTTCTCCAGATCGAGGCTCGCCGCGAGCGTGTCCGCCAGCCGCTCCAGCGACGCCTCGCGCAACGCCGGATAGTCCACCGCGCGCGCCTGCGCGAGCCCGGCCCAGCGCAAGAGCGCCGCGCAGGCTTGCGGCGTGTCGAAGAGGCCGTGCACGTAGGTCGCGAGAATCTGGCCGTCCGCCGAGCGCGCACCATCGGGGCGCGTCGCCCCCTCGTCTTCCTCAGCGAGCCACAGCGCGGGCGACGCTAGCGCCCGCCCGCGCGTCTCGCCCATATGAATTTCGTAGCCCGCCACGCGCGCCGGGCCCGCGTCCGCATGCCCGTGAGCGCCTTCCAGCGCGAGCGCGCCCGTCACGTTCTTCAAGGTCTTTTCGCGCGTGAGCACGGTCTCGTAGTCGAGCCAGCCGAAACCCTCGACCGCGCCCGGCTCGCCCTCCACGCCGTGCGGATCGGCAATCGCGCGCCCGAGCATCTGCATGCCGCCGCAAATACCGATCACGCGGCCGCCATAGCGCAGATGCCGCGCGAGCGCCGTATCCCAGCCCTGGGCGCGCAGCCACGCGAGGTCGTCGCGCACGTTCTTCGAGCCCGGCAGGATCACGAGATCGGCGACGGGCGGCGCTTCGCCCGTGCGCACATAGGTGAAATCGACCTGCGGATGGGCGCGCAGCGCATCGAAGTCGGTGTGGTTGCTGATGTGCGGCAGCGCCGGCACTATCACGCGCAGCGTCTCGCCGCCGGCCTGCGCGCCGCTGTGGACCGCGCCGGGCAGCATGTCCTCGGCGTCGAGCGTGAGGCCGTGCAGATACGGCACGACGCCCAGCACCGGCTTGCCCGTCTGCTGCTCGAGCCAGGCGAGGCCCGGTTCCAGCAGCGTGCGGTCGCCGCGAAAACGGTTGATGACGAAACCTTTGACGCGCGCGCGCTCGCTCTGGGAAAGACAGGCCAGCGTGCCGATCAGATGCGCGAATACGCCGCCCCGGTCGATGTCGGCCACGAGCACGACCGGGCAATCGACCGCCTCGGCGAAACCCATGTTGGCGATGTCGTTGGCGCGCAGGTTGACTTCGGCGGGGCTGCCCGCGCCCTCCACGAACACCGTGTCGTAGCGCGCGCGCAGACGCGCGTAGGACGCCAGCACGGCCTCGCGCGCGAGCGGCTTGTAGTCCTGGTACGCGCGCGCGTTGAGATTCATGCGCGCCTTGCCGTGGATGATGACCTGCGAGCCGAGGTCGCTATTGGGCTTGAGCAGCACCGGATTGAGGTCGGTGTGCGCCTCGATGCCGGCGGCGACAGCCTGCAGCGCCTGGGCGCGGCCGATCTCGCCGCCATCCACGGTCACGGCGCTGTTGAGCGCCATGTTCTGCGGTTTGAACGGCGCGACGCGTACACCCGCGCGGCGCGCGAGGCGGCACAGGCCGGCGACGAGCGTGCTCTTGCCGGCATCGGAGGTCGTGCCCTGGATCATCAGCGTGCCGGTGGGTACGCGGGGCATGGCGGGTAGCGTGGCGGTCATGAAGCGCATGGGGGGCAGCGAAGGCGAACGCGCATTATCCCATCGCGCCGCCGCCCGATGCAGGACCACGGCGCAGGACCACGGCGCGACATTGACCGATGGGAGAACAGCGAGCCTGGGTGCAGCCGTTACAATCACGCGATGAATTCGCGCGATCTCACCTTCATCGTCGGCGGCGCGCGCTCGGGCAAGAGCGCGCACGCCGAACGCCTCGCTGCCGCGAGCGGCCTGCCCGTCACCTATATCGCCACCGCGCGCGTGACGGACGACACCGAGTTCGCCGAGCGCATCGGCCACCATCGCGCGCGGCGGCCCGCGCACTGGGCGCTCGCCGAGGCGCCGCTCGATCTCGCGCTCGCCCTCGACGCAGCCGCGGGGCCCGGCCAGTGCGTGCTGATCGACTGCCTCACGCTGTGGCTCGCGAACCTGCTTTGCCCCGCCGACTCCGAAGCGCCGCTGCCCGACTGGCGCGAGCGCCTCGACGCCTTCGCTGCCGCCTGCGAGCGCGCACAGGGCACGGTGCTCGTGGTGAGCAACGAGATCGGCATGGGCGTCGTGCCGATGGGCGCGGCCACGCGCCGTTACGTGGACGAACTCGGCCGCCTCAATCAGCGCATCGCGGCGCTCGCCGATCAGGCGACGCTTGTCGCCGCGGGCCTGCCTTTGGTGCTCAAAGCGCCGCGCGGGACCTCATGATGCTCTCGCTACCCGTCACCGCCGCGCTCGCCGTGGCCGGCGTCGCCGTGGACCGCTGGCTCGGCGAACCGCGCCGTGCACACCCGCTCGTCGCCTTCGGCAAATACGCGAACCAGATCGAAGCGCGCCTGAACACGGGCCGCCGTGGCCGTCCGCTCGGCCTCGTCGCATGGCTCGCCGCCGTCGCACCGCCCGTCGTCGTCGCCGCGCTGCTGTGCGCCCTGCTACCCTGGCCGCTCGCCTGGGCACTGCACGTCGCGCTGCTCTGGTTCGCGCTCGGCGCCCGCAGCCTCACGGAGCACATCGCGCCGATCGGCGCCGCGCTCGCCCGGCGCGACCTCGCCGCCGCGCGCGAGCTGACCGGCCGCATCGTCTCGCGCGACACAGCCGGGGCAGACGCCACCGCGCTCTCGCGCGCGGCCGTCGAATCGGCGCTCGAAAACGGCAACGACGCGATCTTCGGCGCGCTGTTCTGGTTCGCGATCGCGGGGGGCCCCGGCGCCCTCGCGTTTCGTCTCGCCAACACGCTCGATGCCATGTGGGGCTACCGCACGCCGCGCTTCCTGCGCTTCGGCTGGGCGGCCGCGCGCATCGACGACGTGCTCAACTGGATTCCCGCGCGCCTCACGGCCGCGAGCTACGCGCTACTCGGCGACACGCGCGTGGCGCTGCGCTGTTGGCGCGAACAGGCGCATCGCTGGGAGAGCCCGAACGCGGGTACGGTGATGGCCTCCGGCGCGGGCAGCCTGAACGTGCTGCTGGGCGGCGCGGCCGTGTATCACGGCATGCTGGAGGAGCGCCCGGCGCTCGGCGCGGGCTCGCCGCCGCGCGCGCAGCACGTGGATGCGGCCTTGCGGCTCGTCGAGCGCACCACCATTTTGTGGCTCGCCGCGCTGCTCGCGCTGGCCTTCGTGAGCGTGGCGAGCCATGTCTGAACAACCAGCCGCACTCGTCGCGCACGGCGGCGATCTGCACGAAGCCGCGCAGCGTTACGGCATCGCCTGGCACGCGTGGATCGACCTTTCCACCGGCATCAATCCGCACGGCTACCCTGTGCCGCCGGTGCCATCCGCGGCATGGCGGCGCCTGCCCGACGACGGGGACGGCTTCGCCGCGAGCGCCGCGCACTACTACGGCGCGCCCGACGCCCGCCACGTGCTGGCGGTGGCGGGCAGCCAGGCCGCGATCCGCGCGCTGCCCGCGTTGTTGCCGCGCGCGCGTGTAGCAATCGCTGCGCTCACCTACGGGGAGTACGCACCGGCATTCGTGCGCGCGGGCCATGAGGTCGTGCCGCTCGATGTCATGCAGGACGCACTGCCCGATACCGTCACGCATGCCGTCGTGGTG
>NZ_JBFRCN010000040.1:0-86944 GCF_040965835.1 Paraburkholderia sp. BR10872 | reverse complement strand
TGAACGCCGCTGAGTGCGTGCGTCGGGTTCGTTTCGTCATTTCCTCGGTTCCTTTGCCTGCATTATCGCTGGCTCAGGCCCCGGCCGTTCCACTTATCCCGCTGTCTGATTTTGCGCGGCCACCTCTGTCCCTGGCCGGAGAGTCTCACGTGGAGTGCGGGCGATTGTCTCGCGCACGCACCGTCATGCAAAAGGCATAGGTCGACCCGATGCCGACACTCACTAGATTGATGGCTCGCGGGCTGCATACCAACTAGAGCAGCCACAGATCACATCCTCGCGGTGCGGCAGTTCCACGACCAAGTGTCCCATTACGTTGGGGGGGCAATAATTGGTCGCGTTTTGCATATGAGGCGCCGGCCCGAGGAGACTTTCTCCAGTGAGCCGTGGGGTCTGCGCGAATGGCGAAAGCGTCCCGCTCAGGGGCGAGGATGCAGCTTTATCCGGGCCGCCCATTCGTGACCCGGCCAGTTCTGTACGGTTTGCCACCGCCACCTGGCAATACCCAGCTCTGCACTACGGACCATGACCACCGTAACGGCGTCCTGATTGGCTAGCGCAGGCGCCACGGCAAACGCGGCACGGACTATCTCAATGGCCTCTGCCTCCGTTTGCAACGCCGGTGTGGTCACAGCCGCAGTGATAATCGTCTGGGTGGTGGATGACGAGGTGGCTCCCACCCGATGCATGTCCGACACAGAGCTTTGCCGCACACCCGGAACGTCTGCGACCGCCCGCTGAATTTCCTGCAAGCCGGAAAGTGCCACATCAAACCGGTGCCGCAAAACGGCGCTGCCCACCACCACCAGCGAACCGATAACACCCATCGCAATCCAGTGAGTGCGCCGCACCGGCGCATTCGGACTGGCGTGTGCATCAACACGCACTACGGCTGTGGAGAACGCCATGTCGTGCAACGACCGGCGGCTTGGCTTGTTAAAGACCAGCAGATAAACAAGTACCATTTCCCATAGAAAGACCACCGTTGAATTGGCAATCGCCAGCAACGACGTTCCTTGTCGCATCGCGGGCGTGTCCACGAAACCCATGCCGCCGAGAACAACCGGCACCGCGATGATCGAATATCGCAGCCATGCCTGAATCGGAGTGAGCGGCACCAGGCCATCCGGCGTAATGCTCGTCACCTTAATTTTCAGCAGGTGTTTGCCGAGTGACTGACACCGACCGCTCGTGCCTTCCATGGATATGAAATACAGCGAGCCGAGCGCGAATCCGATCAACCTGGCCCACTCGCCAATACGAGCCAGCCACTCGAAGCTGACCGCAATCACCGCCATTCCGATAAGACCGAGAACGATACCGTCGATTGCGAACGCAGCGGTTCTCCGCCAAAAACCGGCTGGCGCCGCATAGTCGGCGTGGAGTGCGATTACTTCGTTGTGGGTCTCTTCAACCATTGTTTGATTTGAATTTGATTACGGAAAGTTCGTCGTCAGCATGCCGCTGCTTGTATTTCCTAGCGAGCGGACCCACTATCGCCCGATAGGTCATCATCTCACCGGGCACGCTGGACAGCCCGCCGTCACCTGGACATACAGCGATCACACCAGTTCTACGGCAACCGAGCGTGAAACTTAAGAAATCGACCGAACGACTGTTCTCAGAGCGTCTCTCGCGTTGGAATGTCCGGTCGGCGTGTCATGGCCGTTCGCGGCTAATTGATGATGTTTTCGCGTGTCGACGCTGGGTCTTTCGGCTCCCAGTACCCACCGCTACCATGATACGTTTCCGCGTGCAGCCAAAAAGATTCGTTGCAATGCATGCAGCGAAAATGGTACTTGACATGGTCGCCCCACTTGGCTCCCTCTGCGAGGTCGGCAAACGAAACGGAGAGCCGAGGAGTGTCGGGATTTACTTCACCGAGCGTTCCGTCCGCGATGTTCTCCGCGGCGATTTGTATCGCTTTGCGTAGCTCACGAGGATGTCTGATTGCATACCGAACGCAAAGGTCCTTACATTGTGCGCATGCCACACAAGACTCCGTCAGGTTTTCGCTGCGAGTTGCAGAAAGATCGGCTGGTATCGGCGAGTGCGGCGAACAGGATTGTCCACGATCAGGGCGGCGGTGTCGAACGGCCGTTTATGGCCGCCCCCCGCCGCACAGGTGGAATTTCTCGCGCCACGGAACAGTACAACGCCGATCGATGATGATCATGGGTAGGCCTCTCGGCCGCGCAAAGAAGGGGCTCACGGGTGCGCCTCCACGCTCACCTGATTAAGGACGACCCCCCACCGGCCCGTGGTCTCGGTCACACGCAGCGTGCCGGTACCCGGCTGCTGAGGCAGGTGCCAGTGCGGGCCGCATACCGTAAGCCGGGCTTGCAAGGCATTGTCGTAGAAGGCTACACCGTAACCACAATTTTTCCAGCCGCTGGTCACCGCGTAGGGTACCAGCGCGATGCGGACCTGTGTGGCTGTCTGGCGCGCCAGCAGGTCGAATGACAGGCCAGCAATCAACCAACCCGAAATCGCGCCGAACGCGATGCTCCCTAGCAGGCGGCTCAGGGGGCCGTCCCCTCTGCGCCACGGCATATCGCGCAATAGGGGAACGGCGGCGACACCACCTGCGAGGCCGCCAGTGATCTGCAGGACGCGCACTATCCGGTATGGCGCGCCGTAGGCGTTGCGTGTGAGCAGCGCCAAGACCAACAGGAGGATCAGCGGACCCAAGCCGACCGCCAGGGTTCCGAGCATGGGCCTCCACGCGCGGCGGGGGGCAGACAGTACGACGGGACGGCGCACCCAGGGCATAGTCGTTAAACGATATATTTTCCAGACGAGGCATACAATCGGACCAGTCCGAAGCAGAGGACTCCAGAAAACTCTCACCTTTATTCAGAGCCTGCAGGGAAAATTGTTGACGATTTCGGTATCAATGTCGAGTGACTGAAACTGGCCGCACTGCACCCTACGACCGGGCACGCCGCTCGCCCGCGACCCAAGCCTGACGCAACAGGCACAACCGATCCGAAGCGGACGGCGCAGCTTCCCCAAATCACCCGCTGTGACGCTGTAGGCGGCGATTATTCAACGCTTCAAGATACGAGCCGGGTATTGGTTGCATCTCGCCTTCCGGTCCTATCACGTGAATCTGCGGATCATTGACGGCAACTTGCAGCCCCGGCGGCAAGGCAAAGAATTTGATCAAATCGGGCCTATCTACGCCCAATTGATAGAGCGAAATTCTGATGAATTGCGCGGGATTCTGAGAACCGTCTTCATCATTCAATTCTGTGAGCGACCAGCCAGAATCTGTTTCATGAGCAGGATCGCGAGTCAGCAGCACGCGACATGCGCTCTTGTATCCGGCGTGCACAACTGCACTTTGCCGTAGCAACGGAAAGTCAGGTTGCAGATCCATGGCGACGCTTTCGACCACGTCTTTCTGATTGCGCAGGTGCATCAGCGTGTTGTTGACGGAGTCGATGAACTTGATCGGAATCTCCTTCATATCGGGTTCCGTGATGCGCAGAGTGTCGGCCGCCCCTGCATCGAGCATCGTTAGCATCCAGCCGATTTGTAGAGTCTCGCCCACGCGGAATCGCTCGCCATCTGCGACACGCTGCTCAAGGAAGCGTAGCAGCCAACTGATGTCCTGAGCGGGGATTGCATCGTTTGCGACCTGGATCTGGAATTCCGGGTGCGCAAACCGCTTGCAATCGACGGTTCTATGAATAGAACAGGTCTGCTGCTGCGCAGCTTGTTTCGAGCCGGTCGATTGAAATAGTGAGCGAAAAAGCATAGTTCACATTCTTGGTTGGCGACGATTGTCGCCGATCTTGGTCACGATGTCGAAGGTCCGCTGTTGGCCGCACTGCGTCCCACGACCGGGCACGCCGCTCGCCCCCGGTCCACGTCTCATGGAACAGGCATAACCGACCCATAGGGGACCCGCAGCCCTCTCAACAACGGCCACTCGGCAATCACCAGGTGGATATTGGACTGCGCCAAAGTCGCTTAAGCCCACGAAACACACACTGGTGCCAGCTTGCAGCATTTGAGTCCGTGTCCGGAGACACTTCATCGGCTACTCGACCCAAAGATGGCGTCCGTCTCACAGCAAAAATCACTGGGTCGCCTCTATAAACTGGCCGCCCTGGTATTTGTAGAAGCGCGAAACATCACTCTTGTCTCCATAAACGTCCCAGCGTACCTGGATGCCTACTGGTGCCTCTTTCCACGAAATTGCCAAATATTCCGACTTTTGATTGGAATCACTTGCCAATTCGAGATCTTTGAGACAACTCTGTACCTGCAAGGCAAAGCGCGGCACCGCAGAACTCCCGTGCAATTCCAGTGCGTAGAGAGTTCCTTCCTCACCCGCACCGCAGTACCCCGAGGGATTGGTACTAGACGACTGATTTACAACGACGAGAATGTATTCCTTCCCGTCTATCAAGCGCGAGTGGTCGGCCGGAAAGCCAATGCTCGAAGACTTCTTAAGGGCTCGACTGAGAGCAGTTGGCACTTGAATGGGCAATATCTTGTGCTTCCCGGCGTCGACCGTAAAAAGGCGGTTCTCTTTCTGTTGCACCAAACGACCACCTTCAAGGTCAATTTGCGCGGGTGGAGGAACTTTCGCAAGTGCGCTGGCGCTACCTACACCTAACGCCACCAGAAAGGTAAATTGTTTAATTCCCGGCAATGTGATCCGCATAGCAAATCCCAGAGTAGAGCCAGACGTGATCTTTATCACGCCCAGCCTTCATTTTCCTGTAAGTTTCTTTGTCGCGTTCGTGCAATTGATCGGAAGTCTGCCCAGCGTTTGCCGAGTTTGACATGTCCCAACCAATGTTTGAGGTGGACGGGTCGCACATGATGTCACCACTGCGGTCCCATGCCTGCGTTTGAGGGTTCCATTCGTAATACTTGCTGCCGTTCCACAACCCGAAAGTCTCGCGTGATAACTGCTCCTGAGTGTACGGATGCGCCTTGAGGAGCACTTTTGCCTTTGCTTGCTTGTCCTGGAACAACGTCACGCCGACCTTAACGTTTTCCTTCCAGTTCCAGACTTGTTCGTAGTTTGGCGCCGGATTAGTCATCTGTGTTAGCCCATAGCCGGAATCGCCCGCGACCACAGGTTCATTGTCAGCGTTAATGAAGTGCTTGAAATGACTCTCCTGATCGATGACCTTGTCGAAACCGATGGTGTCGGGAAGTGTCGACACGAAGGCCACCACGTCTTCTTTGGTGGGATTCTTTCCTAAGACGAACACAGTGCGCCGGAACTCCGAGCCACCCGCCGTGACCTCGACGGACAACTTACCTCCAACGATCTTGTTGTCGAGATTTGCCTGCCATGACTTGTCGTTGCTCGTGAAGGTGCCATTAGCAGTAAATGTCTTTAACTTCTTTCCGCGCTTCGCGCTTTCGCGTAGACCGCTAACCTGCGCATCCCACGCAATGGTCCATTTCCATTGATAGGGCGGAGAGGCATCCGTCTTGATCTCAAAAAAAATCGATGGGAATTTCGGTATCGCGTCGATATAGAACTTATCGCCTGTCGCCGGACGAACCCATTCGCCCGCATCGTTCTGAATCACGACCTTGACAAGCGATTTGTCGTTCGCAGATGTTGTCGATGCATGCTTCACGTGTCGGATGTGATGCTTATGCTTCTTCGGTTGAGTCATTATCGTCCACCAGCTTATAGATGGTTAGAGAAAGGCTCTCTGGCTCGTCCGTATAAACATGCTGAGTCAGTCCTTCACCGTCGCTGTACCCGGACCATTTCTTACCGGATTCACTCTCAATCTCGTAACGTGTGTGCGGCAGCGGAGTGGTCTCATCATCGTCGAGCAAACGGAATTGCTCGTGGTAGCGAGACGCCGCACCAGAATTTGGCAATCCGGGCAGCACGTACCCTTGAGCGGTGGGGCCGCTGAATGAATGCTGGCCGCCCTTGATGTCAATCTTGCCGGGTGCGTGAATCTCGATGTTTCCATCCTTGATGCGGATATACGCACCTCCAGATGTCAACAGGATTTCCTGCTTTGCCGCCGCCTCAATGTTATCCGTTACTGAGAGCAGCTTTACAGCTTTTTGAGCAGTGAGTTCGATGTTGTCCGAGTGCGCCTGGACTTCCACCATGCCCTTCGCAGCAAAGAGCTTCATCCCCGCACTCTGCACAAAGAGGCTCAGCCTCTCCGAAACACTTGCAATCAGCGATTTTCCGGTTGCGATATGCGTGCTCTGGCCGCTGACGATATTGGTCTGGGCATCACTCGCGATATGAACAGACTTCTGCGTGGACAGCGCGATGCCTGCCGGGCTACCGAACAGCATGACTGGTCCCTTGAATGCGTTGGCGTTGCCTGTTCCACCGCCCGCCGTTTTTCCGCCCGATGATGAACCGGATACGCTGTTCTGCGTCGCGTCCGTGAACATTTTGAGTGAATCGTAGCCGTCGTTCAGGCTTCCTGCCTGATGTGCCGTGCTGGCGCCTGACATCGCCTCCAGCACGCTTTTCGAATTCACAAGCTGCGAAGTGGAGTCGCGAGCATCGAGCGGCTGGCTGGCCGCGGGGTGGGTGGTGACATAAAGGCCTTGACCCGCGCGCACTGCTCCAAATGCGTCAGACTTCAGGTCAAAGCCGCTGCCCAGGTAACTCCCTCTCGTGTTGCCGGACTGGTCGATGAGGTAACCCAGTTGTAGCTGGGCATTCGTGCTCGACGAGTAAAGTTGAAGCCGGTTCTGGCCCGTCGAGTCGTCAAGCACCATCTGGTTATAGCCGCTGCCCTGATATTCCTTCGATTTGTAGCCGGAGAGTAAGCCGTTGGAATGCCAGTGCGGTTGCGTCTGGCCGTTGTAGACCTTCCCTGTAACCACGGGCCTGTCACAATCGCCGTCAACCCAGTTGATCAGGACTTCTTCGCCGACCCGTGGCACATGCACGCTGCCGTATCCAGCGCCCGTATCGGACATGGCAACCCGCACCCAGCACGACGCTCGATCGTCGCCGTCGTTGAGCCGGTCCCAGTGGAATCGCACCTTGATACGGTTCAACGAGTCGGTGTAGACCTCTTCGCTTGCCGGGCCGACCGCGATCGCCGTTTGCAGATGCATCGCTGGTTTGCGGTGCTCAAGCGGACTGCGGTAGGGCACGATCCTGCGTTGGGCTTCAAACTCAACGAGAAAGAATCCTTCGCTGCCGTCAGCATAAGTGACTTTAAGGCTTTCCTCGGCAGCATAGTCCGTCCGTATCTTCGCCATTTCGCCCTTGAGGCTATGGGGATAGTCTGCGGTCCGACTCGAAACGGGCAGATTGTTTTCGATAAACCACGTGGTTCCGATTGCGGCGAACTGCCGGTTCTGCGCACTGTCGATGGCGTGCCACGGATGATTATCCAGCTCAAACCAGTGGCCCGCATCCATGCGACGCACGCCGCCTGTACCCACAAAGCGCTTGGCGCGGGATTCCCACTCTTCCATGCGGATCTTCGATAGCGCATCGCCTCTAACCTGGTCGCTATAGGTATAGGCTCCGGTGTATTCATACACTTCGGTCTGCTGCGGCAGGTCACCCTGGTTAGGAAGCGTGGAAACGTTCGTGCCCTTCGGATTGGCAGGCGAGGCGGGGCTCTTGTAATCAAAGGTGCGGGTGGTCAGCATTGAGCTTTGCAGCGTGCGCGTGCAGGACCACTGCGCCAATGCATCCGCCTCTCTGCTGATGCCCGCCCGGTAAAACTCAACCGTTTGCGGTGAGAGCGCCGGAAGGTGGTAAATATCGTCTACGACCACGAGCGTGTGCGACTTGCCATCGCTCGCCTGCTCGAAATAGCCGAACAGGCCTTCGCCCTCCATGACGCGATGAACGAAATTCCAGTCGTCTTCATACTGTATGCAAAATGAGCGAGCAGGAAGGGGCTTGCTGAATGCAAAGCGAAAAGCACCTTGAGCCTGCGGATGCATGTTGAAGACATCTGTGAGGATCGCGTCGGCCGGCTTGTCCTGCCAGATTCGTGCATCCTTGCGAAAGCGCAGGAAGTGCATCCATGACGCAAAGGCGATCTGGTAGTTGGTCAACCCGCCGTCCGAGCCGAGCCGGCGTGCGGTGTGTACGTAACCGTGATGAGGCAGGTAGGACTTGTCGCTCTGCTGGATCCACAGCGCTACCGGCTGCGCAATCAGCTTCTTGAGTTCGATGGCGTCGGAGGGCGAAACAACATCGGCCGTGAATTCAAAATGACGGCCAATGCGTGAATAACCCAGGACCCGCTGAGGCAGTAGCAGGTCACTGCCAAGCGGATTATCCAGTTTCAGCAGGCGGTCGCTTTGTAGCAGCCCACCGGTCAACGCCCCGATTAAGTCCCGCGCACCCATACTGCCTCTTCGTGTTGTTCACTGCGCTTAATATGCTCGAGCGGGATTTTACGGGATGCCAGAAAGGTCGGCTAGAAACAATATTCAATAAAATCAGTCCTTGAGACGCATTTCCAATAATTTATATGCGCACCGCATATAGGAAATAATTTTACCAAAGAGTCACCGTTTAGGTGGTAAATCCGGCGACTGCCGGCTCAATGCCTCGGTAAAAATTACTGGGGCCCGCATTGCTAGTCATCCACGCAGCGCCGCTAACGGTCCGTTCTTCGCCAGCGGGAGCCGATCCTACGCTTCGGCTCGACGGATTGCCGCGATTAGTGAACCGGCGGGAATCGTAGAATTGGCGAAAAATCGATCTTCCACAGGACGAGCTCGAACAACTGACCAAAGTTGTCCAAAGACAAGGTCGCGAGGATGGCAACGCCATCCGAATCTAGAAATGCCATCTGGCAAAGGTCATCGCCGAGACGGCGCTCCCCTTATTCTGCGAATCGAACCGAATGCTACCCATTCCGCCATCGCTCAGATCTTCGACCAGGCAGTTCGAGAGCAAATCTCGGAACGAGTTTTCCTGCGAGACCTCATGAAGCATATGCTCAATGAGCGCTCGTTCATCGGGGCCAAGAGCTCTCAGATTCATCGTGGTGGACTGTTGTTGCCAACGCGGCCGACAGCGAAAATTGTTGAAGATCTACGCGCGGATGTCGACTGACCGTTCATGGCGGCGGATTCAACCGGTCGATGCAACACACTACAACCTGCGTGAGCAGCGGAGGTGTTGCAAATGAAACAGCGACCGAGGATCTGGGTGCTGGGGACGAGTTTCCGCACGGGAGAGATGCTATCCGTCTCACCATTTGGAAGCTGCCGACGACGGATTTGATGCTTGAATTGAAGCATGAAGACCGAGAGGTTCCGATTCGTCTCATGCTAACGCTTGCCCCGGCCGAGGGACGGACTACATAGATGGCGGTATCTCCGAATGTCCGCTTTGCGCTTTGCCGAAGGTCCGTTGTGGGTCGCACCCAGCCGCTCGCGAAGCGATGACGTGCTGCCGTTCGATGCAAGACGCATCAGGCAGTAGCCGGGCCAGTAGGCGTCACTCGCAACCATTGTTAGGCGGACGTGTGGATGTCGGCTTCGCGTCCGACAACCGCCATTGACCGCGAGGATGAAAGCTTGCTTCGGCGGGCGCGACACGAACGGCAGGCAATGGCGAGGGCCGGGACAGCTTCTGAGTCCCGTAACCGATCTGCTCAACGGGGCGCGTCACGGAAACAATTGAAAAGGTCCTGGCCGCCACAGCCGTAAGATCTGCCTTTGCACATGCTTATCCCGAGAACCACACGCCATGCCGGCCCACATCATTGCTGCGGCTGCGGTTGGAAAGGCTGAGTGCCATGTGTCGTCCTTCGCTCACGCCTTTGATGGACCGATTTAACCGCTCAACCTGCGCGGAGCGCTCGCTCTAGTGCCGATCGCCTTTCATGCTTTCGGCTTCCATCGCGGCATGCAATTCCTCATACGCCTCAATTGGTTCCATGTCCTGATCGACGAACGCGGCTGCGCGCTCTGCGGCGGTCGACGCGTCGCCCGAGATATCGCTCTGGCTGTCGTCGTCGGTACTTGGCGGCAGCAGCATGTCCTCAAGCATCCCGCGCAGTTCGGGAGTATTCCATGGCTTGCCCAGCTTGGCCTTCCTGTTCACGTAGTGACGGATTTCCGAATCTTGCTCGGCCGTGAGCGGAAGCCCGCGAAAAGTGGGGTCTGCGTTGTGATGGATCATGATGCGCCCCCCGAAGCGGTTTGCGCTTTCAACGCGCAGATGTCAGCGTTGAACGTTACAAGTTACGTGTGTCCACTGGACCACCTGTCCGCGGCCCAGCGATTACGTCCTTTACTTGGCGACAACTTCGTTCGCAGCCGGCGAATGAACCGTGCTGAACGGCTTTGCCGGCACTGACGGCTTCCTGGGCTGCTTGGGCTTTTTCGCTTCGCGAGTGCTGCGTAATTGACTCTTGGCCATGGTATTGCTCCTGGTGCGTTACGTGACAAGTTGGCATTCCCAGCATACGCGCCTAGCTTGGTCCCGGCGTGAAAATCAACTGATGTGGAGTGTCGCCACGCGGAAAGCTGACAGAGTTGGCCGGTTGGGAGTGGCAGCTACAGGAGAAATGTGAAATTCCCTTTCGGGTCGCGCGCTGCCGATGGGTCCCTCGTGAGGCGTGGAAAGCATACGCTCATTGCCAAGGCAGTAACGGCCACTTGCGGAGGTTCGGCACATTCGCGTGGATCACCGACAATCGAGGCGCATTGATTGACCATATTGGTAGTTGCGGTCCTGAACGTCCCGATAAGCAGATTTTGACGAGCGTATGGTGGCGCATGCGTGACTACCTAGCCCAATAGTTGCATAAGCCGTCCAATGGTGACTCATGTTAGGCTCCGATGACGAAAGGGAGGCTTTCATGCACCGAACGATCGCGTACCGCGGCTTCGAGATTCAGGTCGAACTGACTCCGGCTGCTGATGAGGACACCTTTGACGTGACCTTTCAGATAAAAGGCGCCACAAACCTCGAAGTGCTCGGCGCGCGGGGAGGCCGCATCCCGTTGCGCAATGGCCCTTTTACTGAGCGATGGGCCTATCTGGTAGCCGAAATCGCCGGTCAAGCTGCAATCGACGTGTTACTCGGTCCCGTGGACTGATTCCATATTTGTTTCCCGACCCAATGCACTCAGCGCTCGTGATGTTGATGTTGAGTACGGTCATTAGTCGAGCATCAGGTCCGTAAGCAGCAAAAGCGGTTGTCAGGAGCACAGCGAGACACCGATGATACTCAGCGGGCGATTCATGCATCGTTTCATTTTATGTGCGCCTCTGTCCGTGTAGACCGGATTCAGACAGAGCTATTCCTGGGCCCCGTCTTGCGCATCAGCACCGAATATCGACTCGATAGTCTCCAGCAGTTTGACGCATGCGCCGCGAATTGGCCATTCGAGAACGCCTCGTCCTCAGTAAGCGCTAGTAATCGGCTGGCGTCTCCACCAGTTTCCCGATCAGGCGCAGAAGTTCGCTATGCTCCGGCCCTTCGCCATCTCGAACAAGGAAGTCGCCAATTGAGATGTCTGACGGCCGGCCACCTGACGAGAGGTTGGGCTCATGTCGGACGAAAACCCGGCCAGAATCGTATTCGTGGACGAGCGACCAACGGTCACCGTTCGCGCTCCGATAAAGCTCTCGCGCCTTTTGAGTCATGGCCCTCTCCTGTTCGCGGCTAAGCATACGGCAGCCGGGACGTCGCTGACAGGGTGTCAACGTGGTTTTATACAAAGGTGTCAGAAGTTCTCCCCGGTGGCCGACGATTACAAGGTCGACCACAACACCGGTCTAGTGAGCGAGCGTCTCAAGCAGGCGCAACAGAGGGCCTGGCGCGGCGCCTTTCTGGCAGTATGCATCGAAGCCCGCACCGACGCCCGACCGACGCGTGGTAGGTTCATCCAAGGCAGTAAAAGCTACAATGCTCGTTTGCCGCGTCAGATCTTCCGCGCGCAGGCGTCGCCAACCGCGTACCCGTCCATCTCAGGCATGTTGATGTCCAACAACGCGATTTGGGGGATCCACGACCTGACGGTTTCCAGTGCGGCCAGACCATCAAGCACAAATCGAACCTCGTATCCTGCCTCCGTGAGCGAGGCGGAAACGGCCTCGGCACCGGGACCGTAATCATCCACGACCAGAACGCGACGCACGCAGTCGTCGGGGGGGGAGGTTGCGCACTGTCCAGCGCGCGGTTTCAAGTTGCGACGGCATTCAAAGCGGGCATGGTTGATGCATTGAGCTCAATAGGGTCGACAACGTGACCATTGAGCTGGCCGCGTCGCCTCTAATGCCATAGAGGAAATAGCAACTCGCGTACCCAATGGAGGTCAAATGAGCCTGACGGACTTCATTGAAACCGATCTGGAGGGACTGATAGACGACTGGGCCACATACGCCCTTGCGATCAGCCATGAGGGCACTCACCTGTCCGAGAGCCAGTTACGTGATTCAGCCGCCCAAATCCTAGCAGGCATTGCGGCCGATATGCGCAGCATGCAAAGTGCGGCGCAGCAGGAAGCCAAGTCGCGTCATAGTGGAGGCAGCTCGGAATCCGGGTTCGATCAAGTGGCTTATCTGCACGCGGAAGAGCGCCTTGCACACGGATTCGGGATCAACGACGTGGTGGCGGAGTTCCGTGCGCTGCGCGCCACAGTGCTGCGCCGCTGGCAGATAAATTCGCCCGGCGGTGCCGAGGCTTTTCAGGAAATGATCCGGTTCAATGAGGCCATTGATCAGATGCTCAGCGAATCGGTACGGCGGTATGCGCAACAGACGAGGCGCATTGGGGACCTTTTTGCCGGCGTGCTTGCACACGACCTGCGCTCACCCCTTGGCGCGATCCTGAACTCAGCGCAACTTCTGCTGCATGACAACGAATTGTCTCCAACCAGTCTGAGAGCTGCGGCGAACGTACAACGCAGCTCAATGCGCATGAAAGAGATGATTGACGACCTTCTCGTTTTCACACGCGGCAGGCTGGGTGGCATGTTGCCGGTCAGTATCTCTCCACAGGATATGGGGCGCATCTGCAGCGATGCGGTGGATGAGGTGCGCGCCTCCTACCCCAACGCAGTCATTCGGCCGCGTTTCGCAGGCGACCTGCGAGGCACGTGGGATGGAACCCGTATCGGGCAACTGGTCGTCAACCTGCTGGTGAACGGCGTGCGCTATGGATCGGGCGAGGTGGCCGTCGAAGCTGCCGGTCACGATGGACACGTGACTGTCGTTGTCTCGAACGAAGGCAATCCGATACCGGAAAGCGCCCTGCCTACGCTGTTTGATCCGATGACAAGGGCGAGCCTTCACAATCGGGAGGGGACTGCTGCAGGCATGGGCCTTGGCCTCTACATCTGCAGGCGCATTGCCACAGCGCATGACGGAACTATCGGTGTTGAATCGACCGAGCACGGGACAAGCTTCACCGTCTGTATCCCGAGGTCGCCAGCGGTTTCCGGTTGATCTATTTATCGCTGGCCGCTCGGGAACAGCTCGGTGGTGACCGCTCCTTATGCGAAAGCCGCCATCGTTGTGACGCGAGTTCGGACGGCCGTTGTGGGTCGAGGCTGTGTGGAAACGCGAAACACGGAGTCCGCGGGCGCATATTCCATGCTGCCTTCTCGCAACCCATCGGTAGACCAGGAATGCTGGCGTAATTTCGATGCCTCGCTGCAGACCACGCCAGCTTATACGAGGAACCTTGGGTGCTTCACGCACCCACCAGCCTCATGGTATCGCTATTACGCGCTTGAGGTTGTATGCCAGCACATGCAGGCTCATTTCGGTACTCACATTGGCAAACCGGCGAGTCAGGAAGTGCGTGTAGCCCATCCAGTGTTTGAACGTCCCAAACACGTGCTCAACAGTCCGCCTTCGCGTTGTCATCGCATTCGGCATTCTGTCCAGTCTTCGCTGCGCGGCTTCTAGTACCGACTCGTGTTCCCAGCGCGTAATCCGCCGGCAATCGCTTGGCGTACATCGCGGCTTCATTGTGCAACCAATGCATGCACTGCTCCAATAGCGGCGCAGATACATGCCATGTTCCAGACCAGTAAAGCGGTAAATTGCGCGTTGCCCGGCCGGGACTCCCATGATCTCCTCGCGCCGTTCGAAAGAAGCAGCCGAAGTTTCCCTCGGAAATAAATTGCGACTGGTTGCAATGGCGAGCGCGGCGGTTTGTTTCGTCGGATATGCTCATTTGAATTGGTATAGGTAGCCGATCTTGAACGTTGGAATGTACCGTCTTCCCACGATCGGGCTGTCAGTAATACCACTGCTGAGGTGTGATACGCCTACATCGAAACTTACCATTTGATGGGACGTGAAACTGTAGTTGACCTGCGTGCCGATCGACGAGTTGTAGGCGGCCTTACCTGCGTATTCGGGGCGTCCCACCCGGACCTCGGACGGTCGCACGCCATAATAGTAATTGACGTATTTGCTGCTCAGCCAATCGAAGCCCGCGTGCGGTTCTATCGACCAGTGCCCGAGGTCGAACGACTTACTGTATTGAAGGTCGACCATCTGCCCCTTGTTGCCCCCAAGCAGATAGTCAGCTGACAGTGTACCGAACGCGGTTTTCCATGCGAGTGCCGGACCGTACCAGAATGTACCGTTTCGATCCTCCATTCCATTAAGGATCGGCGCGTCGGAACCCTTGTAGCCACCGAAGACGTCGAACTTGCCGCGCAGCGTGAAGGTCACGTTGCTCCACTTACCGACCTTAAAATCGACATTGGTGCCGAAGGCGTGCAGCCATTTGTTATCGAAGGAAATCAGCGGTATCGGTGCGACGCGAGTACTGTCTCCCCTATAGGGCGACGACTCGATTCCTACTGCGGCACCCAGACCCCAATGTGTCACGTTCGTCGCGTTGCTGAGTACGGTGAAGCCGCTGTCTTCCGCTTCGGGTGGCTCCGCGCTGACACCATTTGCCCACGCCGCGCCTGAAGACAGAAAGGCTGATGCGATAGCCAACAGCAACAGTCGTTTACGCAAGATCGTTTTTCTCATTGTCATTCCTCAAGTGGATTGCCAAGACGGAAGCGACTGTAGGACGGGCCGACTTACTCATCACTTACTAGACGAAAGATGTTGACTGCGCGAGCAGGCGCTCCGGTCAGAACACGGAAGCCGAGTGATAGAACGACCAATGAAAAGTGCGAACGTGGATTTGCCGGACCCCTGGGGAGGAGGCGATAAAAAAGGCGATGAGAAAGATAGAAACGCCAACGATGGTCATCGCTTTGCGGCAGTTAACTTGAATCCGCCCCGCACGAGGAATCGATATTTAAGCGTGGTGCTGTAGTCCGGCCGTTCCATTCGCTACACAAGAGCCGCGGGGTGCTTGGCGTACCCCGCGACATAACGCTCTGCCGACCCGCGTGCGAGTGGTTCGTTTTGATCCACAGCGGGTACGAGCTTGATTGGCCCGTACACTGGCAACCGGCCAGTCGGAATCGACGTCAGGATTGCCGGTGTCGTCACGATGCGCGACGGCGCCTGCTTCACGCCGCGCAATAGCTCAAGCGGCCGGAGTCCTGCCGTGTTCCGTGCCATGCGCAATCTGCAAAGCACCGTTTCCAATTGCGAAAGACGTCCTCGGTGAAAATGCGAAAAAAAACGGGTAATAAGGCGCGTTCTGCGATCCGTATCGGCCGCTAGCATTTCCGGTAACGGGTATACAGAAGGCAGACAATGTGTCTCGTGGCCAGCCGTAATTCCGGAAAAATGAAAAACCATCCAAGCAGTGTCTCAAGCTGGCCAGCGTTATCTGTACGTGATCGCCCGGAATGGTATTTGCCAGTGCACCCGGGCCACGACTGACTTCGTAACCAATTCGTAGGCAAGAATGAACAGGAGCCGCTGAACGGCAGTCCGTTTTATCGTCTCGTTCCTATTGCCTTGCGCGGGCGATGAAGATTCGTGACCCGGCACGGTAAAGATCGTGTGTCGGCCTTTCCTGTATACGTGCGAGTCAGTCTGTACAGCGCCTTCCATGCAACTCCAAATGCAGCTGAACGAGCCAGGCACAACGACAGTCATCCGGGACGTAGACCGCGTGGTCGGCTTCATTTTCCGGCCCGACCTTCCTCGCACGAACTGCGGCATCGAAAGCGCGTCTGGCGCCCCATCTGAACATCGCCATGATGACCAGAGTGACGGCAGCAGTGCATGCCTGCCACCACCAGTCCGGCATACCGTCACCAAGGAGGTCAGATATCGCCGCAAATCCGAAGCACGGGACCATGGCAATACTTGTCGATATCGAGAGAAGCGCAACATTCGCACGTATCGTCGTCAGGGTGCTGCCTTTCATGGATTGAAGCTTAGGGAGTAGTTGACGCGCATTGTTGCCAGGAATCGCTTACCGGATACTTACCGATCAGTCAACGTAAGTGGCCTCCTTTGGTAACTTCGACAGGCGGTGGGATGCCCGTTGTCCGCAGGCGTATTCGAGCATCCATCGCATCATTCCAGCGCGCCTCTTGTTTGGACGACCGGACCGGCGTGAGCGAATACTCGTCAAGCATCACTTGAGCAAGTTGCGACGCCGAGCCAAGCAGATCAGCGCGGCAACCGGTGAAGCATTTTTCCTGCTCTCGATGTCGGCCACTGCCCAATGCGGTCGGCAGAAACTGGCTCGACTCGGACGGTTGCCCTGGTCACCCGCCATAACAGCCTCGAATGTGCCGAATGCCACGCGGTCATCTCCGCACCACTCGTCTAGTGCTGAGCGCCAGCAACGATGCCTGAAAGCAGCGAAAATGCGATTGCCAAAAAGGCGGGGAAAAAACGCAATCTTGAAACTGTTCGAATCCGCGTTTTACCTGGCGCCATTACCCCGCACCGTTACGCCGGTTTCCAGCGGAATTCGCTCATAACCAAACGGTGAATCGGGTCCCAATCGAAAGAGAGCGCACTGTCAACCGCCAGTCATGCGCCAGCGCAATTTCCTTGCATATTGCCAGCCCCAAACCAGCGCCATCATGACTTGCATCGGGGGCACGCCAAAACCGCTCGAACAGAAACGGAAGATAGTCCACCCGTATGCCTGGACCCTCATCACATATCTCGATCGATACCCCGTTGATCGTTACCAACACAGTGCCATTGGCTGGCGACGCATTGATCGCATTTTCGACAACGTTCTTGATGAGGATAAACAACGCGCTTTTGTCGGCGCGGATTGTCGGTAGCGAGTCAAACTCCTCGATACGCAGCCTCACCTGCTTGCCATCAGCCTTGCGGGCCAGGTACGCGACGACATCCTGCGCAGCATTGGCCGTGCTAACTTCGGCGAATTCGAAATTCTGTGTCTCGCTGACTTCGGCAAGATGCAAAAGTTGTCGAACCTGCCGCGACATCAGGTCGATCTCGCGGAATAAAAGGTCCTTTTGCCTGATCTCCGGCTGCAGCTCGATCTGTCCGCGGATCAATGTCAGCGGCGTTTGGAGCTCATGCGCCGCCGCTGCAAGAAATTGCTGCTGGACCTTGAAGCCATTCTCCAGTCGGTCAAGCGCCTTGTTAAATGCGTTGATCAACGGCTTGATCTCGGTCGGAATGCCATTGGCCGAAAGGCGAGTTTTCAGATTTTGAGGCGCTATCTGCGCCGCCGCTTCAGATACATCCCGCAGAGGTTTGAGCACCCGGCCGATGGTAAGGGGCAGTGTCAGGCCAAAAATCACGACCGCAACGAAGAAAATGACCCTGACCGTGGCTGGAATCGGCCTGACCTTTGAACTGACCAGCGTTTCGATGAAACGTGTGCTGGTTGCGGTCTGAACATAGAACACAGATTGTCCCCGCAGCACCTCCTGCGTGGCGACGGAGAACCGCCTTCCATTGATATCCAGGTGGACTGTTTTGCCGACGGCTCGAGAAAGGTCATCGGTCAGCCAGGGGCCATCCTTTTCTGCTCCTGTTGAGGCCAGCTGGACGTGACCCTGGCCGTCCAGCACACGGTATTTGAGCTCGGTAGGCACGACCTCAAACAGCCACGCTTCATTGTCAGGAAGGTCTACAGAACGGGGATGGCCCGCTTTATCGAATCTAATTCCATTCATTACCCTATGGACGTTCTCCGCCATCTCGTGTCGCCCCAGCGTTTGCTCCGGATAGTGATCGAACACATAGATAACCACGCCAGCGAGCGCAGTCAAGCTGAGTGCAAGTGCGACTATCGTCGTTACCCACAGCCGCGCTGACAGACTGCGGATCCAGTGATTGAGCATGAAGCCCCCATTTAGAACGGCTATGCAATGCCGCGAGACGGATTGCAGACGGAATGTTTACATCGTGGGTTCCGAGGGCGATGTGACGCAGTCGACCTTTCGGTTCACGTGTGTGCGCTTGCCGCTGGCGTCCGGATGGAAAACATAACCCCCTTCGCGTATCACTCTTGCGAACGCAAATCAGCGCACCGGTTCTCGTGAGGCCGCGACCAGCGCGAAGCTGACATCGTCGATGTTTCCAGTCCGCACCAAAGCGTCAATGACAGCCAGCGACCGGCGTCACCCGGAGAGTTTCTCGAGGGCAAATCCCGCACCGCGATGATTCACCAGCCGTGTCCTTGCATTGATCGAGGCAAGCTTCTTGCGCAACCGGTGCACGGTCACTTCCAGCGCATTTGGTGTTACGGCATCGCCCAGGCCCCATGCGGCATGCTCCAGTGCCGAGTGCCGAACCGTTCGCCCGGCAGCGTCGATCAGACAAAGCATGATCTGCAGTTCGGCGGGCGCGAGCGTGACCGACAGATCACCGCAGGACATCTCGCGTTGCCGCGGATCCACTGTAACGTCCGCGAATGACGCGTCAAGCGCTCTCAGCACCACTGGCCGGCGCATGAGGGTACGCACCCGCGCAACCAGCTCGCTCATAGCGAATGGTTTGGTCACGTAGTCGTCCGCGCCACTCTCAAGACCGTCCACCCGATCGTGCAAGGCATCGCGCGCGGTCAGTATCAGGCATGGCGTCATCTGACCTGCAGCACGCAGTGCACTCAGGAAGGACAGTCCGTCGCCGTCCGGTAGGCCTCGATCGAGAATCATCACCGAGTAGTCGGCCTTGCGCAGGCCAAAGGTCGCCTCGGAGATGTTGCGAAACTGGTCGACCTCGATTCCCACGCCGGCAAGGGCCTGTCGCACCATATCGGCAAGACGTTCGGAGTCTTCAACGATTGCAACTCGCGACATGAAATGAACTCACTTGAACTGATTGTTCGGCCGAATCTGGTTTCCGGGGTGAATCACTTACTACTCGCGGAGATGACGCTGCCAACTGACGATGCAGCGGCGCCCAGAAAATCTGGGCTGTTGTTGCATTGACCAGGCGTTGAAGCGAGCGTTCAATGACACAGGCCCCGTGATTCGCACTGGTCGCCTTAGGGCAGCAACAGCAGATTTTCCGTATCGGCGTGGCTAGTGGCCACTTCTGCTTCCCCCGCCGCCCGGGAGAGAGTGCAGCCAAAGAGGAACATTTGTCGAACAGGCAAAGGTTTCGCTCACGGAACGTCAGTGTCCAAGGCGGGAGTGACTCTACAGCAACACGACTTACCGGTTCCTTACCGGTTCGAAAATGGTTGCCAACGACGCGTTATCGTGGCGGCTCAGTTGCTGTGTCGCCTGGATGAATGACGTGTCGATCCGTGACTGACAAGTTGAAGTCGCGCAGTAAGAAGAAGATGCCTGTGTTTTTCAGTATCCCCGTGGCCTTGAACGTGCATCTCAGACCCGAGCGCTGACGTCGCCGTCTTTGACCGTTCAATGACGACCAGGCCAAATGTAGAGGGCGACGGTCCCGCGTAATCCGCTCCGGCGAACGGCCGACACCCGGCGCTGCCGGAAGAGAAATGTGTTGGAAACGATGAAGGTTCCTGGCTTGAGAGCCTTGTCGAGAAAATCGCCCAGCTTCGCCATAACGCTCGGCATTAGATAACAGACGATTGCATCGGACTTGTCGAGATCGCTATGAAAGAAATTCCCCCATTTCAGCGACACGTTAGGCAAGTGGTGTGTTCTCAGGCGCGATACGAGATAAGGGAATAACGATATCTCCACGCCCTGAACGGACGCCTCGGGGAATGCTCGCGCCAACGCAATGACGGGCGCGCCCCACCCGCTTCCAAGATCGACGATCAACGCGTGCTTTGGCAGCCGCGCATGCTTGAGCAATGCGACAATGTCGTCCACTTCCGATCTTCTTGATGAAAGCGTCGGCACGCCTGTCAACGCGGTGGAAATCAAAAGGGATGCACCGACGAGCAGGGTCAGGAAAACGGCAAAATATGGAATGAATGAGGCCGCCACGATATTGACTCAGCTGCGAGGCGGGATGTGAGGCAACAACAGGTACGATGCATGTTTGCTACCTGTCACGACAGTGTCCGTTCCACCGTATAGTGCGGGATCGCGATTGGGATGAGCGGCGAAGAACAGCCCGGAATGGCTGTAGTCCGGAAGATCGTAGTCTTTCGCGTGCACGGTGGACGCACCGGGCCCATAGCCGAAGTCCTTCCCCTGGATCGTCAGGGCCACGCGGTACCCCTTGGGAATTACGATGCTCGTCGGCTCCGTGAACTCCACGTCGACCGGATACAATTGGCCAGGAGTCATCGGCGCGGCAGCAAGGTGCGGATGAACCGGCTGCCAGGCAGTGGATTTCGCCAAGTCTACAGCACGGTGCGAGACCCGCAGATAGCCAAGATCGAGCGGTACGTTCGGATCGCTGTTTCCCATGAAAGTGACATCACGGCCGTCGGGATCGAGGAGCCGAACTGCCGCAAAAATGTCCATATCTGCCGTTGAGGAACTGACCCACAGCCGCAAAGCGATTGGACCAGTGAACTCCGTTTCGTTCGTAAATGGCGCGGTCGTAAATGTCAGCCCTTCACCTAACGCCGGCCAGGATTTCGCAGCTGGCGCCGCGGCTTCGAGCGCCGGATCCATCGTCCGGCTCGCTGCGTCCAGGTAGTAGGGCTCCCAGTTCGTATCAGGCAATGGCCACGCCGTCTCGTTTCGCCATGTCGTGCCGTCTGGGCGCCTGACCTGCACGGCGACACGCGGCTCCTGGTCCCAGCCGTTGTCGATGCCTTTCAGGAAATGATCGAAGAAGCGCTTTTGCAGCGCCAGCGCCTCGTCCGAATAGAAGGGCGTCAAGTGGTCGCCGGTCTGGATGCGCAGCCACTTCTGGTTGCTGTCCGCCGCAAGATAACCTCGAGTGCTCCAGTCGGTCCAGTTGGCGACGTCGAGCAACGGCACCGTGATGCGGCGCCCGTCCGGTGTGCGCTCGTGATACCAGGCGTCGTCGAACGGATGTCTGGCGAAGGCTCCGACGGGATCGATGCGGTTGTCCTTCAGACGCTCCTGCGAAAGCGGTAAGCCGGTGTCCTTGCCTCCCCTGATGGAATCGACCAGCGGTGTCCCGGCATTACCGTTCTGGTTAGGCACGACCTGATGTTCCCACCAGAACTCCCACGCCACGTTGAGGATGCCGCCGTAGTAAGCGATCTCGCGATATTGATCGAAGGCGCCTTCCCAGGGAAGGATCGCGGCGAGGCCTTCGGGCTTTAGAGCGGCGACCTGATACTGGTTGATTGCCTGGTACGATGTACCGAGCAGACCGACCTTGCCTGTGCTCCATGGCTGATGCGCGGCCCAGGTAATCAGCGTTGCGTAGTCTCGCGTTTCGCGCGGCGAAAAAGGATCGAGAACACCTGGCGATGCGCCGGCGCCCCGCACGTCGGCGTGGATAACGACATAGCCATTCGGAATCCAGCGCTCCGGATCGGGAGCCTCGAACCGGATATATCGGCAAGACGACTTTTTGCACAGGTCCGGATACTTCGCGATGAGCTTGGTCCACGACGTCTTGTACGCGGGCGCATCGGCCATGCTGGTGTCTTTGCCATAAGGGCCCATCAGCATCAGCACCGGATAACGACCGGGCTTGTCCGGTCGATAGATGTTGATGCTCAGCTTTGCGCCATCGTTCATGGCCACAGGGACGTCATGCTCGAAGAGCATCCCCGGCACGCCGCTGTCGACACGCTCAGCCTGTGCCGACTGCGCGAACGCGATGAAAAGAGCCGCGGCTAGCGGCGCCACTCTGGTCAAACGCATCGGAACTACTCCTGGTTGTTGTGGAGCCCGTTTCGGCGGCCCGTCGTTTGCACCTACACGGCAATCAAGGGTTGGTGCCTCTATGCTGTGTCCGGAGCACGAGAGACGTTAACGACGTACGTCGCGCAAGGAAGCCATAAGGTCTGTCATCAACTGCGGATGGCGCGGCTCCCAGCCCAGTCGCTCCCGTGTGGCCTGACTGGAAACCGGGTTATCTGCGCTGACGAAGGGCGCCAGCCAACCAAAATGCTTCGCAGCATCTTCAGTTGGCAAAGGCATGACCTGGATGTCAAGATGGCGCCCAATTACCTCGGCGATGTTACGGAACGGGATGCCCTCCTCGGCCACAGCGTGATAGCGGGCTCCCGCCTCGCCGCTTTCGAGCGCGAGCCGGAATAGCAGCGAGGCGTCGAGCCGGTGCACGGCAGCCCATCTGTTGCCTCCATCCCCTGGATAGGCGGAAATCCGCTTCTTCCGTGCGATTTCGATCAACCGCGTGACGAGCCCGAGCCTGGTCTCGTCATGCACCGACGGCGGCAACCGAACGACCGTGGCGCTCACGCCGGTCCGGACGAGATCCAATGCCGCTTTTTCGGATTGCGCCCTGCGCCCGCCCACCGCACCGGCATCGGCGGAGTCAGTTTCAAGTGCCCGACGCCCCTGTGCCATCGCCATCGTCGGAAACGCGATGACTAGCGAGCCTTTTCTTGCTTCCAGTGCGTCACCGAATGTTTCGATGGCGCGCCGCTCTGCTCCCACGGCCGCAGTCGTGAATCGCTCGACGATATTCGTTGGGCGACCGCCGAACACGATGCGCGCACGAATACCGAGGCTGGCTTGCGATAGCGCGTGAAAGAAGGCGGTGTGAATGACGCCATCCGCAGTTGCCGCAGCCTGGCGCAGGACGTGGAGGTCCTCGATCGTCCCGCGGCAAGCTCGAGCCCCCAAGGCTTCCAGCGAAGCGGCGGCCTTCGCCGAGCGTACAAGTCCGGTAACGTCGTGGCCGGCGGCGACAAGACTGCGAACGGTAGCAGAGCCTATGAAGCCTGTGGCTCCCGTGATAAAAACCCGCATTCCGGGCTCCTTCGGTGTAAATTCAGTGGGAGGACGCGGCCGATCCGATGCCGAAATAATCGGATTGCGTCAGATTGGCGAGGAGGCCAGCTTGCTCAGGCGTCCAGCCCAAAAGCGCCCGCGTGCAATCACTTGTAGCAGGCGCGTCAATTGCCACGAATGGTGCAAACCATCCGAAATGCGCGGCGGCCTCCTCCGCAGAGGGTGAAACCAGCGGTAAGCCCAGGCTACGGCTTATAGCCTCAGTGATGTCCTTGAGCGCAACGCCTGTTTCGCCGATTGCATGAAAAGGTCCCGCCGGAACTTTCTCCAGGCCAAGCCGGTAGACACGGGCAGCATCGAGCCGATGCGCGGCAGGCCAGCGGTTGATCCCTTCGCCCACATAAGCCGAGACACCCTTTTCGCGAGCGATCGCGGCCAGACGCGGTACGAAACCATGGTCGCCCAGACCGTGAACCGACGGTGCCAGGCGTACCGCGGTTGCCCGAACACCGCGCACGATCGGCTCTGAAACAGCGGCCTCCGATGCCCGAGGGAAACTTTCGGAGACAGGAGGTGCAACGTCCCACTCCGTCGCGATTCGACCTGGAGCCAGTAAGGCGACACCGGATGTGACAAGAGACGGGCGGCTGGAACCTTCCAGCGTCGCGCCAATTGCCTCGATCGCACGCCGTTCAGCCAGGCTGTTCTCGGCGAACCGGGACCAGTCATGGTTAAAGGCCGTATGGATCACCGCATCCGCTTCCGAAGCACCCTCGCGCAAGCGCTCAGTGTCCTCGAGTGCACCGACGAGCGACCGTGCACCGACGGCGGCGTGCTTCTCGACGCCCCCTGCTGAGCGAACCAAACCGATGACCTCATGCCCACATTGAATCAGTTCCCGGACGACGGCGGAGCCAACCCAACCGGTCGCCTCAGTAACAAATACTCGCATCGCAAACCTCCTCTTTCGTTTCCAGGACAGGCTACGGCATTGAACCCGGACGATCTATGTTCTAAAGTACCGAATTAGCATTCAATCGTTCAGAATTTGTCTATGACGGACCCGTTATCGGATGTACTGTCGTTGCTGAAGCTGCGCAGCTATGTGTCCGGCGGCTTCGATGCGAGCGGAGATTGGGCCGTGCGATTCGGTCCACACGACGGCATCAAGTTTCACGCTGTTCTTTCGGGCCAGTGCTGGGTCTTCGTAGATGGCGAACCTGAGCCCGTGAAAGTCATTGCGGGGGAGTCCTTCATACTTGCGAGAGGGAGGCCCTTTCGAATCGCAAGCGACATGGCTGTAGAAGCAATCGATTTCCGCACGCTCCTACCGGACGTGCAGGACGGTCGTATCGTGACCTACAACAAGGGCGGCGAGTTTCTGAGCATTGGTGGCTATTTCACGCTGGCCGATGGCCAGGCAGATCTCCTGTTGAACATGCTCCCGCTTATCATCCATGTCCGGGACGAGCCGGGCCTCTCCACGTTGCGATGGTGTGTTGAGCGCATGAGGCAGGAATTGCGCGAGCGGCAACCGGGGGGAGGCATTATTGCTCAGCAGTTGGCCACAATGGTGCTGGTGCAGGCGTTGCGGCTGCAGCTTTCCAACGCGCGGAGCGATGGAGTCGGCTGGCTTTTCGCTCTCGCCGACAAGCGCATGCGCGCGGTGATCAATGCAATGCACGAGGCACCGGGCACCAAATGGACCCTGCAGACCCTGGCCGGCCAAGCGGCCATGTCACGCACCGCTTTCGCGCTCAAGTTCAAGGAACTCGTAGGGCTCTCGCCGATGGACTATCTGACGCGCTGGCGAATGACGCTCGCCGCGGACAAGCTGAGGCATTCCCGTGACTCCGTTGCCGAAATTGCGCGGGCGCTGGGGTATGAATCAGAGAATTCATTCAGCACAGCGTCCAAGCGGGTCATGAATTGCTCGCCTCGCCAATATGGGCGCAGGGCAAGCACAGGCAACGTATCGGCGAAACAGAACGAGACAGGAACGCGGGTTTTATGAGTTCCGCCGCTATTGACTGAAGCCAAGCGAAATCTGCTGCGGACCACGTGGAGCGGTAGTCCGAGATTTACCCGTGAAAACGGACACCTAACCTTTTATCGGGAGGTGTCGAAATGGGCAGGCAATGTACCCATACCCAGGGGAGAGAGCATTGACAATCGCAGCATAGGCAATGTCTATCGATTTCGGATCGTCGTGCGTTCCGCACTCGACCGTCACGCCGAACCCTCCAACTGCGCGCATGTACTCGGTCGTTCCACGGCCCTCTGAGACAGGGCCGCGCGGATATCCGTGACGTGCACGCACCTCGAGAAAGCGCGCGTAAATCTCCAGCCAGCCGTGAGTGACGATTGACGGCCCCAAAACTGCCGCGAACGAACCCTCTGCCTCCGCATGGTGGAACAGTTCCAACATGCCATCGTTGTTCTGTGGCCCAAGAAAGATAAACGGCTCGCCCTTGCTGCGAAACGAGTGGAGGTCGAGCAGGATGTCATGCCCCCGCATCAGCGAGCACAAGTGGTTGCCGATGTGGTCCTCATAGTCCACAGGAGCGCTCTTCTCGCGTAGATCGCGATTCAGGTTGCGCTCACCTTCCCGTGTCCACTGTCGAAATGCCTTCGGGTTGGCAACGGGAACGAACGTCACGCTGCCACGCCGGATGGCGAGCCGGCCACTGCGGCAATCCGCAAGCGCCGATAGCCCCAAATATTCTGTTTGACAAACACTCTTACGATATATATCTTAAGACATGTTTTAAGACACTCACCAGACAAGGAGGCCCTATGCGCCACCATTCGCACTTTGGTCAGAATGGCCGTCACGGCCATCCCGCGCGCGATCCGCGCGACTTCTTCGGCGGCCGCCACCCAGCCATGCAGGCGCTTCACGCGCTGCGCCACGCAATGGGCCGCCATCGCGGCGGCGAAGGCCCCGGCGACTTTGGCGACCGCTTCGGCGACGGTTTCGGCCGCGGCTTCGGCGGTTTCGGCGACGGCGACGGTTTTGGTCGGGGCCGCAAGTTCACGTCCGAAGACCTGCAACTCATGCTGCTCGTGCTGCTCGCCGAGCGCCCGAGCCACGGCTACGAACTCATCAAGGCGCTCGACGCACGTTCGAACGGCTTCTACAGCCCGAGCCCCGGCATGGTCTATCCAGCCCTCACGTACCTCGAGGAACTGGGCTATGTAAGCGTGACGCTCGAAGGCAACCGCAAGCGCTACGAGCTTTCGCCCGAAGGCCGCACGTACCTCGAGGCCAACCGCGAACGCGCGGACCTGATCCTCGCGAAGCTCACGCACTTCGGCCGCAAGATGGAAGTCATGCGCCGCGCCATGGCCGGCGAAGATCCGGCCGAAGGCAGCGCCTGGGTGCGCGAGTTGATCGAGGCGCGCCGCGCGCTCAAGCGCGCGCTGCTGCGCCGCACCGACGCCGCGCCGGAGGAACAGCGCCGCATCGCAGCGATTCTTGCGCGCGCCACCCAGGAAATCGAAACCGGCAGCGACAACAGCGACATTTGACAACCCGCTTCCACGCCGCGCCACCCCAACATCATCGGAGCCATACATGCAGAACCCGTCCCACCTCGAAGTCGTCCGTGTGCGTCACCCGCTGAAGTTCCGACTGTTGCGCGTGGCGCGCGTCACGGCGCTCTCGCCCTCGCTCGTCCGCGTGACGCTCACGGGTGATCTGAGCGACTTCGTCTCGGCGTCGTTCGACGATCACATCAAGGTATTCTTTCCCGCCGCCGGTGAAGAAAAGCCAGTACTGCCAACTTTTGGCCCTGACGGCATCGTGTTCCCCGAAGGCGTCGAGCGCCCTGCCGCGCGCGATTACACGCCGCGCCGCTTCGATACGCAAACCAACGAGCTCGATCTGGAATTCGCGCTGCACGAAGCCGGCCCGGCAACGGCATGGGCGGCACAGGCGCAGGCCGGCCAGTATCTCGGCGTGGGCGGCCCGCGCGGCTCCATGGTGATTCCCACGGGCTTCGACTGGCATCTGCTGATCGGCGACGAAACGGCGCTGCCCGCCATTCAGCGGCGCCTCACGGAGCTGCCGGCCGGCGCGCGTGTAGCCGTGGTCGTCGAAGTGGCGAATCGCGCGGCCCGCATCGAGTTGCCCACCGAAGCCGATCTTTACGCCACGTGGTGCTATCGCGACGAAAGCGAGTCGGAGCACCCGCTCGTGGACGGCGTGTCCGAAGTGTGGCTGCCGCCGGGCGAGGGCTACGTCTGGGCTGCCGGCGAAGCCTCGGCGATCCGCGCAGTGCGCGCGCATCTGTGCAACGAGCGCGGCGTCGACAAAAAGCGCATTCGCGCTTGCGCCTACTGGCGCCGCGGCGCGCAGGGGGCCCACGAAACGATCGACGACTGATCGATCTCGCTGGCGCGGCAATACTGCCGCGCCTTTTTACGTTCAGGCTCGAAGCCAATACATGACCACTTCTCTCACATCGCTGCGCGAACGCACCCTGCTCTGGCTGCTGGCGCTCACGCAGTTCACCGTCATCATGGATTTCATGGTGATGATGCCGCTCGGACCGCAGATCATGCGCGCGTTCGCGATCACGCCCGCGGCGTTCGCGACGGCCGTTTCCGCGTATTCGCTCTGTTCGGGTCTATCAGGACTCCTTGCTGCGACGTATATCGACCGCTTCGATCGCCGCCGCCTGCTGCAAGCGACTTACGCGCTTTTCGCGCTTTCCAATCTCGCCTGCGCGCTCGCCACGAACTTTCATCTGCTGCTCGCCGCGCGTGCGTTCGCGGGTCTCACCGGCGGCGTGCTCGGCTCGATCGTGATGGCGATCGTGAGCGACGTGATTCCCGCCGCGCGGCGCGGCGCGGCCACGGGCATCATCATGACAGCATTCTCCATCGCCGCGATCGCGGGCGTGCCGGCCGGCGTGCTGCTCGGCGCGCATTACGGCTGGAGCGCGCCGTTCATGCTGCTCGTCGTGCTCTCGGTTGCGATCTGGCTCGCGGGCTCGCGCGTCGTGCCCTCGCTCACCGAGCACCTCGGCCAGCGCACGCCGCTCGCGCAAGTGCTGCCGAACCTCTGGCGACTGCTCACGCTGCCGCGTCACCTGAAGGCCTTTGCACTGACCTTCACGATGATGGCCGGCCATATGCTCGTGATCCCGTTCATCGCGCCGATGCTCGTCGGCAATCACGGCATCGCGCCGCAGCAGCTTTCGTGGCTCTATATGGCGGGCGGCGCGGCGACGTTCGTGACCTCGCGCGCGGTGGGCCGTCTCGCGGACCGCTACGGCAAGCGCCGCGTGTTCCGCGTGATGGCGCTCGTTTCGCTCGTGCCGGTGCTGTTCGTCACACATCTGCCCACGCTGCCTTTCCTCGCACTCGTGGCGTTCTTCGCCCTGTTCATGATCTCGATGTCGGGCCGCATGGTGCCGATGCAGGCATTGCTCACGACGATTCCCGAGCCCGCGCGGCGCGGCGCCTTCCTGAGCGCCAACAGCGCCGTGCAGGCGCTCGGCACCGGCATCGGCGCGTGGCTGGGCGGCCAGTGGCTCACGAATGGCGCGCACGGCGCGATCATCGGCTTCGGGCAGAACGGCTGGATCGCCGCAGCGCTCACGTGCGTGGCGGTGTTGTGGGTTTCGCGGGTGCGTGGGGCGTCGGAAGACGTGTCGAATGACGTCGCCGCAACTGTGAGCGCAGCACCGGCGGCTGCGGCTGCGAAATTCTGAGCCACAAAAGAAAACCGGTTCGCAGCCGTGATGCGCCTCATGAGCGCGTCACGCACCGCGAACCGGTCGTGCTTCAGGTAGAAAGCGGATGAAACCGCGGGCCTTGGGTAGCTTGCCCGCGTGCAGCGCGGGACCCGACCGGCCGATCGGGTGCCCGCGCTGCGTCACTCCGCGAGGGAGCGAGCCAACGATGCTTAGAAGCGGTGACGCAGACCCACCGTTGCGGCGACCTGGTTCTGCGAGGTCGACGGCGACAGCGTGTTGATCATCGCAACGTTCGCGCCAGCGTCGCCGAGTTCGCCCGAAGCGTGCTGATACACGGCGCCGGCGTAGACGTCGGTGCGCTTCGACAGCGAGTAGTCAGCCGTCAGCGAAACGGTGTGCCACTTCGGATCGCCCGAACCGTTCGAACCCGTGACCTTGCCGTCCGTGAACGTGTACGACGCGTTCAGGGCGAGAGCCGGCGTGAGTGCATAGGCGCCGTTCAACTCGAAGTTGTCGAGGTGCAGGTTCGTGCCCGTGGGGATCGAGAACGTCGTGCCGCCCTGACCGCCGGCGATCAGGTTCTGGTACTGCGTGTGCGTCCACACGAAGCCAACCGTTGCCGGGCCGTAGTTGTAGTTCGCGCCTGCGCCGAACGTGCGTTGCGTTTGAGCCGACAGGTTGAAGTTGTTGCCGTTCGATGCCGAGCTCGCGCCGTTCGTGTTACCGGTGCGCGTGTTGTTGATCTGCAGGTAGGCAGCCGAGAAGTTCAGCGGGCCGTTGCCGTACGATGCGCCTGCGCTCCATGCGCGGTTGTTCGCGAACTGGCCGGCGTCATTGCTGAAGCCATACAGGCCGCCAAATTTGAAGCCCTGGTAGTTGACGCTCTGGTACTTGACCGAGTTCTTGATCGAGAACGAGTGGTCGAGGTTGTCGTTGTCGAACGGGTGAGCCGCGAGGTTGTTGCCGTAGCCGCTGCCGGTTGCCGAGAGCGGTGCCAGGTAGTCGACCATCGAGTCATACTGGCGGCCGAGCGTCAGCGTACCGAAGCGGTCGCTCTGCAGACCGACGAACGCCTGGCGGTTGAACATCGTGCCGCTCTCGGTGTCCTTGCCGTTGTTCAGGTTGAAGCCGTTTTCCAACGTGAAGATCGCATGCAGACCGCCGCCCAGGTCTTCGCTGCCCTTCAGGCCGAAGTACGTGTCGCCGACGGTGCCGCTACCCTGGTTCCATGCGGCGTGGCCGCCTGCATTGTTCGCGTAGACGATACCCGCATCCAGTGCGCCGTAGAGAGTAACGCTGCTTTGTGCGTGAGCGGAGGCTGCGAATGCGCCGAGGACGCCCGCGATAATCAAAGTATTCTTCATGACTTTCCTTATGACATTCAGACCGCGCTGACGCGGCTCCGGGTATTGGAGCCACACCGGCAATCCCGGGCGAAGTCTACGTGTCAAAGGCTTTAAATCGTCTTGGCAAACGCTGTAACAGTTATTTGCTAAATCTGGAAATATCGGAATAATAATCCGTAAGTCATTGTGGCGAATGGGAAATACGGAGTAATGCGCAGATCGGACGGGATAGGCCGTGTGGCAAGGACGCGACGCCCGCTTCAGCGCGGAAATTCGATTATTGTGGAAAGTGAATTAATTGCAGGCGATTTCGCGAGATTAAAATCTTCGCGGCCGATGAAACTTTATGAGCACGATCATAGTCTTATCGCGCGCGTGCATTATTGCTATATACAGCGATTATTATTGCGCGAAATCGCGATTATCAAACCGATGATTTTCGGCGTCCTTTGAGGCGCTCGTGGGCGCCCCTCACGCGGCACGCGCGCGGGCGCGAGCGCGCGCATCCGTTAAAATCCCGGAACGCGCGCGCACCGCGAGCGCACCACCCGCATCGACGCCACTTCTACCGAACGGCCGCGTCGCCCTCACCCGTCCGGCGCGAGACCCCGTCATGACAAACAAAGCCACTCCTACGCAAGCCCAGCCCTTCAGCGAGCTGCCGCTCGCACCCGCCACACTCGAGAACCTCACGCGCCTCGGCTACGTCGACATGACGCCGATCCAGGCCGCGAGCCTGCCCATCGCCTTCGCGGGCCACGACCTGATCGCCCAGGCCAAGACCGGCAGCGGCAAAACGGCGGCGTTCTCGCTCGCGCTGCTCTCGCGCCTCGACCCGCGACGTCAGGATGTGCAGGCCATGATCCTCTGCCCCACGCGCGAACTGGCCGACCAGGTCACGCAGGAAATCCGCCGTCTCGCACGCGCGGAAGAGAACATCAAGGTGCTGACGCTGTGCGGCGGCACGCCCATGCGCCCGCAGGCGGCGAGCCTCGAACACGGCGCGCATATCGTCGTGGGCACGCCGGGCCGCATCATGGATCATCTGGAGCGCGGCAACCTCGCGCTCGGCGCGCTCAATACGCTCGTGCTCGACGAAGCCGACCGCATGCTCGACATGGGCTTTTTCGACGACATCGCCACCGTGGCGCGCCAATGCCCCAAGGAGCGCCAGACGCTGCTCTTCTCGGCGACCTACCCCGAAGGCATTACGAAGCTGAGCCAGCAATTCCTTCGGAACCCGAAGGAAGTCAAGCTCGAAGAGCATCACGACGACAGCAAGATCCGCCAGCGCTTCTATGAAGTCACGGAAGACGAGCGTCTGCACGCCGTGGGCATGCTGCTCAACCACTACCGCCCCGTGAGCACGCTCGCGTTCTGCAACACCAAGCAGCAATGCCGCGACCTGCTCGACGTGCTGCGCGCGCAGGGCTTTCACGCGCTCGCGCTGCATGGCGAGCTCGACCAGCGCGAGCGCGACCAGGTGCTGATCCAGTTCGCCAATCGCAGCTGCTCGGTGCTCGTGGCGACCGACGTGGCCGCGCGCGGCCTCGACATTGCTCAACTCGAAGCCGTGATCAACGTGGACGTCACGCCCGACCCGGAGGTGTACGTGCACCGTATCGGCCGCACGGGCCGCGCCGACCAGGACGGCTGGGCGCTCAGCCTCGCGAGCATGGACGAGATGGGCCGCGTGGGCGGCATCGAGCAGGCGCTCAAGCGCGAAGTCGAGTGGAGCCCGCTCGCAGAACTGAAGCCCGCCAGCAACGAGCCGCTGTTGCCGCCGATGGAAACGCTGCAGATCCTCGGCGGCCGCAAGGAAAAGATCCGCCCCGGCGACGTGCTGGGCGCGCTCACCGGCGAAGCCGGCTTCAGCGGCTCGCAGATCGGCAAGATCAACGTGACAGACTTTTCGACCTACGTGGCCGTGGAGCGCAGCATCGCGCGCGACGCGCTGCGCAAGCTCAACGCGGGCAAGGTCAAGGGCAAGAAGGTCAAAGCCCGTATGATGGACGAATGAACTGACGAATCATCCGCGCCGGGTGCGCACGCTGCTTGCGCACCCCCGCTGCACCGCGCCTCAGTTGCCCGGCGTTCAACCGGATCAGGAAAGCCATGAAACAACCGCTCAGAATCGATTTCGTCTCCGACATCGCGTGCCCGTGGTGCGCAATCGGCCTCTCTTCGCTGAACCTCGCGCTCGAACGGCTGCGCGACACCGTCGATGCACAGATCGTCGTGCACCCCTTCGAACTCAATCCGCAGATGGGCCCGGGCGGCGAATCCGTGCTCGAGTATCTCGGCAAGAAGTACGGCCGAACGCCCGAGCAGATCGCCGAGACGCAGGACATGATCCGCGAGCGCGGCGCGAGCGTCGGCTTCACGTTCGGGCCGCGCGAGCGCATCTACAACACCTTCGACGCGCATCGTCTGCTGCACTGGGCCGGCATCGAAGGCAAGCAGCTGCCGCTCAAGCTCGCGCTGCTGCGCGCGTATCACGGCGAGGGCAAGGACACGAGCGACCACGCGGTGCTCGTCGCGGCGGCGCAGTCCGTGGGGCTCGACGCAGATAAAGCGCGTGCAGTCCTGGAAAGCGGCCAGTATGCCGACGAGGTGCATGCAGAAGAGCACGAATACCAGGCGGCCGGTGTCCAGTCCGTGCCGGCGATCGTCTTCAACCAGCAGTATCTGGTCAGCGGCGGCCAGCCCGTCGAAACCTTCGAGCAGGCGATCCAGCAGATCCTGGCCGAGAGCGCCAAGGCCTGAACCGCTCAGGCGCCTGAAGCCCCCGTGTGGCGCGGCCTCGCGCCCGCGGGCGCCGCGCTTTCATGGCCCGCTGCGCCATCACATTCAGACGCCCGGCAGACGGCCGATGCCGGCCGCCCCCTCGCGGGCGTGTAAACTAGCGGGTTTTTTGCCCAGGTGGAAAAGTGCTAGCCCCGCAGCGCCTCGCGTTGAGCGGCCCGACGCTCGTTCGCTTACTTGCCCGCTTCGGCGACGCCGAAGTGCCCGAATCCCGGCAATCGATCTCGGACCAACTGAGCCAGTGGCTCGGCTGGACGGACGCGATCGCGCTTTCGACGGCGCTGAGCGTCCAGACGCCGGGCGGCGAGCCAGCCACGCGTGTGGGCGCCACTGCCGAACAAAGCCAGAGCGAGCGCGTGCGCGCGACGCTGAGAAGGGCCATCGTGGGCGAAGGCGCGCCTGCGCGGCGCGACGGACGACGCACGCAGGCCGCCAGCCAGCCTGCCGATGTGGAAGCCGATTTCGCGGATTTCCGCCAGCGCTACCTCGCCCTGCAGCAGGCGATGGAGACTGACATCGCCACGCTGCGCGCCCGTCTGCGCGCCACGCTGGCCGCCCGTGCGCCTGCGCTCGCGCGCCTCGCAACGGTGGACGCCGTGATGGAGCAGGCACTCGGCGCGCGCGAGCGCAGCCTTCTCGCCGGCGTGCCCGCGCTGCTCGGCGCGCATTTCGAGCGGCAGCGCGCAGCGGCCGCGTTGGAATCCGCCGGAGAAAGCGGCGCGCCTCACGCCTGGCTCGCCGGCTTTCGCAAAGATATGCAGAGCGTGTTGCTCGCCGAACTTGAGATTCGGTTTCAACCGGTGGAGGGGCTGCTTGCCGCCCTTCGCACCAGCTAACCCAAACGCTATGTCCCGAGCTATGTCCCGTTTTCGCATTGAACCTGTTGTCTTCGTCGTCGGACTCGCCGCCGTGTGCTGGATCGGCGCCGGCTACGCGGTCACGAACCCGCTTGCGAGCGCCGTCACGCTGCTGATCGGCGCATGCTATGTCACGGGCGCCTGGGAGCTTTATCGCTTTCAGCAGGCCACGACCACGCTCGCCCAGGCCATCGCGCAACTGAACACGCCGCCCGCGCGCCTCGCGGGCTGGCTCGACACGCTGCATCCGGGCCTGCGCAACGCCGTGCGCGCGCGTATCGAAGGCGAGCGCGTGGCCCTGCCGGGCCCGGCGCTCGCGCCCTACCTCACGGGCCTGCTCGTGCTGCTCGGCATGCTCGGCACGCTGCTCGGCATGGTCGTCACGCTCAAGGGCACGGGCGCGGCGCTGGAAAGCGCCACCGACCTCGACGCCATCCGCGCCTCGCTCGCCGCGCCTGTGAACGGCCTCGGCTTCGCGTTCGGCACCTCGATCGCCGGTGTGGCCACCTCCGCCATGCTCGGCCTGCTCTCCGCGCTTTGCCGCCGTGACCGCATCGAAGCCGCGCAACAGCTCGACGTGAAGATCGCGACGACGCTGCGCGCCTTCTCGCCGGCCCATCAGCGCGAAGCCTCGTTCAAGCTGCTGCAGCGCCAGGCCGACGCCATGCCCGCGCTGGTCGACAAGCTCGGCGCGCTGATGACGCTGATCGAACGCCAGGGCGCCGCGCAGCACGAACAGCAGATCGCGACCCAACAGGCCTTTGCCGCCAACGCCGAAGCCGCCTGGAGCCGCCTTGCGGCTTCCGTGGGCCAGTCGCTCAAGTCGAGCGCCGCCGAAAGCGCACGCGCCGCGGGCGCGGCGCTGCAGCCCGTGGTCGAAGCGACCATGGCGGGCCTCGCGCGCGAATCGGCGTCGATGCAGGGCGCGCTCACGCAGGCGGTCCAGCAACAGCTCGAAGGGCTCGCGCGCGGCTTCGAGGCGTCGACGGCGAACGTCGCCGAGATCTGGAACCGCGCGCTCGCGCAGCACCGCGAGACCAACGAGGCGCTAGCCGCCGACCTGGGCGGCGCGCTGGAGCGCTTCAACGCAAGCTTCGAGCAACGTGCCTCGGGCCTGCTCGATGGCGTGTCGACGCGCTTCGAAAGTGCGTCCGGAACGATGTCGCAGGCGTGGCAGGCGGCGCTCGAACAGCAAGAACGCGCCGGCGAGAAGCTCGCCGCAGGCAACCAGCAGGCGCTCGCGACGGCAGCGGCGGCGTTCGAGCAGCATTCGGCGTCGCTGCTGCGCGCGGTCGATGCATCCCATGCGGACCTGCAGACGAAGCTCGGCGCGCGCGACGAAGCGCGGCTCGCGAGCTGGGCCGACGCGCTCGCGGCAATGGCCGCCACCTTGCGCACGGAGTGGGAAGCGACCAGCGCGGTTTCGGCGCAGCGTCAGCAGGAAATCTGCGCGACGCTCGCGCAAACCGCGAACGACATCGCCGCGCAAGCGCAGCAGCACGCCAGCAAGACGATCGCCGAAATCGATCGTTTGGTCGATGCCGCCTCGCAAGCGCCGAAGGCCGCAGCAAACCTGCACGCGGAAATTTCCGCGCGCGACGATCAGCGCATCGCAACATGGACCGCATCGCTCGCGGCGATGGCCGCCACGTTGCGCGCGGAGTGGGAAGCGACGAGCGCCGCCACCGCGCAACGTCAGCAGGAAATCTGCGCCACGCTCGCACAGACCGCGAACGAAATCGCTACGCAATCGCAGCAGCAGGCGAGCAAGACGATTGCCGAGATCGATCGTCTCGTCGATGCCGCCACCGACGCGCCGAAGGCCGCAGCGAATCTGCACGCGGAAATCTCCTCGCGCGACGAGCAACGCCTCGAAGCATGGAGCGCGTCGCTTGCCGCAATGTCGGCTGCATTGCGCACGCAATGGGAAGCCACGAGCGCGGCCACCGCGCAGCGTCAGCAGGAAATCTGCGCAACGCTCGCCCAGGCCGCCAGCGACATCACCACGCAATCGCAGGCCCATAACGCCAGCACGATCGCCGAAATCGGCAGCCTCGTGCAGGCCGCATCGGCCGCGCCGCAGGCGGCAGCCGAAGTCATCGCCGAGCTACGCCAGAAACTGTCGGACAGCATGGTCCGCGACACCGCGATGCTCGACGAACGCAACCGCCTGCTCGCCACGCTCGAAACGCTGCTCGACGCCGTGAACCGCGCCTCCACCGAGCAGCGCTCGGCGATCGACGCGCTCGTCTCCACGTCGTCGGATCTGCTCGAGCGCGTGGGTGGCCAGTTCAGCGCGAGCGTCGAAGCCGGGAGCGGCAAGCTCGGCGCGATCGCCGCGCAGGTCAGCGGCAGCGCCGTGGAAGTGGCGAGCCTCGGCGACGCGTTCGGCGCGGCCGTGAGCGTGTTCGGCGAATCGAACGACAAGCTCGTGGCGCATCTGGAGCGCATCGAAGCCGCGCTCGACAAGTCGCTCGCGCGCAGCGACGACCAGCTCGCCTACTACGTCGCGCAGGCGCGTGAGGTCATCGACCTGAGCATGCTGTCGCAGAAGCAGATCGTCGAGAACCTGCAGCAGCTCGCGAGCCAGCGCGCCGCAGCCGGAGCGGATGCGGCATGAACGACGAAATCGACGGCGGCGCGGCTCCCGCTGCGCCGGTCTGGCCCGCGTTCGCCGACCTGATGTCGGTGCTGCTGGGCGCGTTCCTGCTGATCCTCGTGGGTGTGGTCGGCATGCAGCTCGAACTGTCGAGCCGGCTCGCGAACGAGGTGAAACAGCGCAAGGCCGAAACCGAGCGCCGCAAGACGCTCGAAGAGGCGCTCGCGGGCCCGCTCGCGGCGGGGCGCGTGACGCTCGTGAACGGACGCATCGGCATTAGCGGCAGCGTGCTGTTCGCGCTGAACTCGGACCAGTTGACGCCGCAGGGCCACGATCTGCTCAAGAGCCTCGCCGGGCCGCTCACGGCGTATCTGAAGAGCCGCGACGAAATCCTGATGGTGAGCGGTTTCGCCGACGACCAGCAGGTGCACGCAGGCAACCGCCGCTTCGCCGACAACTGGGAGCTTTCGGCCGAACGCGCGCTGACGGTCACGCGCTCGTTCATCGACGCGGGCGTTCCCGCGTCGTCGGTGTTCGCGGCTGCGTTCGGCTCCGAGCAGCCGGTGAGCGCCAACACGGATGAAGCCGGCCGCGCGAAGAACCGCCGCGTGGAGATCGCGCCGGTGCCGAGGCCGACCGTCGGCGAGGGCAAGCATGCTCAATGATGCGGGCCTGGAGGTCGAACGAACCGCTGCGTCCGACGCCCGCGCGCTGCTCGACGCCTGGCGCGCCCGCGGGGCGGATCAGCTCGACCCGGTGCGCTTTCACTTCATCGAGGCGCTGGAACGCCGCGCCGCCGCACACGCGGGTGAAGCGCGCCGGCTCCTCGACGCGCGACTCGCACAACTACTTAAAGCCTTTTCAGACGACCTCGCACGCGAGACATCGAAAATTACGCACCAGTTCGACGGCGATACGCCGAGAAGCGAGCTGGGCCGCCTCGTCGATTCGCTAGTGCGCGCGGAACCCGCTCAACCGGCGACGCGCGTGCCGCACGAGCCGGACCCGGAACTGGTCGAATACTTCCGGCAAACGTGGCTGCGCGTGCGCTCCGAAAAGCAGTTGCGGCAGTCGCTGGACCAGGTGCCCAGAAACGCGGGGCCGCTCAATTCGAGCAGCCTCGTGCATCGCGCGCTCTCGCTGATGCGAGAAGTGTCGCCGGGCTATCTGCAGCAATTTCTCGCCTATGCCGATGCGCTTTCGTGGCTCGAGCAGCTGAATGCGAGTGTGGGAGTGGCGGCGCCGGTCAAGGAGGCGCCGCGAACAACGTCTGCGAAGAAAGGCTCGCGCAAGGGGCGTTAGCGCCCTCAGGCCGCCTTGCGCCGCTCCCGCACCGCCTGCGCCAGCCCATCGAGCACCGGCGCCGTCTGCGCCCAGCTGATGCACGCGTCGGTAATCGACACGCCGCGCTTGAGCGGCACGCCCGGCTTCTGGTCCTGGCGCCCCTCTTCCAGATGGCTCTCGATCATCACGCCGACGATGCGCTTGTCGCCGCCCGCCAGTTGCTCGCCGATATCGCGCGCCACGTCGATCTGGCGCTGATGCGCCTTGTTCGAGTTCGCGTGCGAGCAGTCGATCATGACCTGCTCGCGCAGCCCCGCCTTCGCAAGCGACGCGCAGCACGCCGCCACAGAAGCCGCATCGTAGTTCGGCCCGCTCTTGCCGCCGCGCAGGATCACGTGGCAGTCGTCGTTGCCGCGCGTTTCGAAGATCGCGGCCATGCCCATCTTCGTCATGCCCATGAACGCGTGGCTCGCGCGCGCCGCGACGATGGCGTCGGCGGCCACCTGCACGCCGCCGTCGGTGCCGTTCTTAAAGCCGATCGGGCACGAGAGGCCCGAGGCGAGCTGCCGGTGGCTCTGGCTCTCGGTCGTGCGCGCGCCGATCGCGCCCCACGCCACGAGGTCGGCAATGAATTGCGGGCTCAGCAGATCGAGGAATTCCGTGGCCGTGGGCAGACCGAGCGCGTTGATGTCGAGCAGCAACTGGCGCGCGGCGCGCAGGCCCTCGTTGATGCGGAAGCTGCCGTCCAGACGCGGGTCGTTGATATAGCCCTTCCAGCCCACCGTGGTGCGCGGCTTCTCGAAGTACACGCGCATGACGATCAGCAGGTCGTCCTCGAGCGTATCGGCCTTCGCCTTGAGCAGCTTCGCGTATTCGATCGCCTGGTCGTGGTCGTGGATCGAACATGGGCCCACCACCACCACGAGCCGGTCGTCGCGCTGCGCGAGCACATCCGCGATCTCGCTGCGGCTCGTTTCGACGAGCGTTTGCGTCTCCTGAGGCACCGGCAGCTCGTCGAGCAGCAGCGCGGGCGAGATGAGCGGGCGCACGGCGCCGATGCGCGTGTCGTCGATGCGGGTCGTGTCCTGGGTGGCGTCGGCCACGCCGACTTCCTGGTCGTGCTGCGGATTGTCGATACGGCTCAAGGTGTTCTCCAACTGCGCTTTTGACGCGCGCATCATGCATGTGTTTGGGGGATGAATGCGCGATTATCGCATCCGGCGCGCCGCCGGCATCCCGAAACAGCATGACACGTCGTCCTGAAACGAAACGAGGCGGCCCGAAGACCGCCTCGCACGAGGAACCCCAACGAACACCGCAACGCTCAGCGCGCCGCGTCCCCCATCGGATACCCCTTGCCCGCGAGGCGCCGCGCGATGCGCACGAGCGCGAACCACTGCTGCGCGAGCAGCCCTTCGCCATAGTTCGCGCCCCGGCCGTACGGCGCGGGCAACTGGTCGCGAATGCCGGTCGGCTCATGCTGCTTGTTCCACGACGCCGTGCGGAACATCACGTCCCACCACGGAAACAGCACGCCGAAGTTGCAGCCGTAGCGCGTGCCCTCGTGGCCATAGCCGATCGCATGATGGCGGCGATGAAACGCCGGGCTCACGACGATGCGCTCGAGCAGCCAGCCGAAGTCGATTCGCGCGTTCACGTGCTGCACGCTCTGCATGAAGTTGCTCACGGCCACGAGCACGACGAACTGCGCGGGCGGCACGCCGATAAGGAGCGAGATGCCCGCAAAGAACGCGGCCTGCACGATATCGTCGAGGAAGTGATTGCGATCGTCGCACCACAGCGACATCTGCTGCTGGCTGTGATGCACGGCGTGCAGTTCCCACCACACGCCGAAGCGATGTTGCCAGCGGTGATACCAGTAGCCCGCGAAATCGAGCACGACGAGATAGATCAGGAACGACACGATCGGCTTGTCGGTCACGCCGGGCCAGAGGCTATCTACTTCGATGTTCGGTATGTTGTGGATCGCCATCAGGCTCTGCCAGTGATTGAACACGGGCGTGAGCAGAAAGAAGAACGCGATGTTCAGAATGCCGAGTTTCGCGATCCATGTGTACCAGACGTCGGCGCGCAGCGCACGGCGATCGCCCCAGTCTTCCGCGGGCCGCAGCGCTTCGAGCGGGCGCAGCAGCACATACGAGGCACAGATCTGCAGCACGCCGACGATCACCCAGTAAAGCGCGTCATAGGTGTCCTCGTCGTAGCCCATCAGGCCGACCTTGTAGAAGACCGGCTGCACCACGTCCACGTAGACGAGCGTCTGCAGCCACGAAACGAGGTTGTCGGCCTGCGAAATCAGCGTATCGAGCATCGAGACTCCTCAATCAGTCCGGGTTCGGCGCGTACACCGGCGCGCTGTTCGCGAAGTAGATGCCATGCGGCGAGCGGCCCACCGCGATCGTGTCGATCAGCTTGCGCGTGTTCAGGTCGATGATGCCCACGTGCTTCGCGAAACGGAACGTCACCCATAGGTAACGCTTGTCCGCCGAAAGTTCCATGTCGTCGGGACCGGGGCGCAGGCCCGTGATGTCGGCGACTTTCGTGAGCGTCGTGTAGTCGAGAATGCTGATCGTGCTCTCGACGCGATTCGACACGGCAATATGTTTGCCATCGTCCAGATTGCGAAAGTTATGCGCGCCGCGGCCGGTCTGGATCTTTTTCACGACCGTGCGGTTGTGCCAGTCCACCACGGCCACGTTGTCCTCACCCGTCATGCCCACGAGCAGGTACTTGTCGCCCGGCGTCATCCACAGACCCGCGGGCGTGGTGCCCACCTGCAGCTTCCAGAGCACCGTTTGCGTCGGCAGGTCGATGGCGGCCACTTCGCCCGTGTCCTGCAGCGTAACGAATGCCGTTTTGTTGTCGGAGGCGAACGTGATGTGGCTCGGCGTTTTCCCGAGCGGAATGCGCTTGGCGATCGTGAGGTTCTTGCCGTCGTAGTGATAGACGTCCACGCGGTCGAGTCGCAGGCCCGCGGTCACGAACCATTTACGGTCGGGCGAAAAGCCGAGCTGGTACGGGTCTTCGATCCCTTCCAGGCGGCTTTGCACCTGACCCGTATGCGGGTCGAGGAACAGCAGGTCGTTCGACACCGAATCGGCGACGATGAGCGACTTGCCGTCGGGAGTGATCATCAGGTGGTGCGGTTCCTTGCCCGTGGGCTCGGTGCCGACCACGGTGCGGCTTGCCTGGTCGATGAGCGAGAGCTTCGCCTCGCCCGAGTCGAGCACGATGACCTTGTCGTCGGCGTGGGCGAGCGCGCCCCATGCGAGGCCGCTTATCAGCAGCGCAGTCGCGAACGGTTTCTTCATACGGACCGGTGTAAACGAAAAGATCGGGAATTCAGGCATTTCGTAAGGGAAAGAGAGCAGCGAAGGCGCGGCGCGCCGGTTTGTGCTGAGATAGCGCCAAGACAGTCGTGCGGATTGCCTGCTTAACGCGTGAGGGCCCGATTCCGATGACGCACTTTCAACGTATTCACACCTGCTCGATGCGTGCCACAGAGCGATGGGCTGCGTCTTCTGACCCCGGCCCGCGCGAGAAGTTGCATGGATCATCGCGCCCGCGATGACGAGGTGCAGCGCGCCCCCGACGGCCTCACACGCAACACGGCCGCCGCGGTACGCGAAGCGCTCGAAGGACGCCGCCGCGGCGTCGCCCTTCTGCTGCCGCTTGCGGGTCCGGCCGTGGTCATCTCGGTGGCGTATATCGACCCCGGCAATATCGCTACCAACATCCAGGCCGGTGCGCGCTACGGCTACGCGCTGCTCTGGGTCGTGCTGCTCGCCAACGTCATCGCCATGCTGTTTCAGGGGCTTTCCGCGAAGCTCGGCATCGCCACGGGACGCAATCTCGCCGAACTGTGCCGCGACAGCCTGCCCGCGCCGCTCGTGTGGCTCATGTGGGGCGTGAGCGAGATCGCGGCCATGGCCACCGATCTCGCCGAATTCCTGGGCGGCGCGATCGGCCTTGCGCTGCTCTTTCGTCTGCCGCTGCTCGCGGGCATGGCAGTCACGGCTGTCGTGACCTATGCGCTGCTGTTTCTCCAGCGCGCGGGCTTCCGGCCGCTCGAATTGCTGATCGGCGCGCTCGTGGGCGTGATCGGCATTTGCTATGTTCTGGAGCTTTTCATTACGCCGATCGAGTGGCAGACCCTGCTGCGCCACCTCGCCACGCCACGCCTGCCCGACGCGCAAGCCGTGACGATCGCGGTGGGCATCATCGGCGCCACGGTCATGCCGCATGCGCTCTTTCTGCACTCGGGGCTCACCCAGGCGCGTGTGCTTGCGCGCAACGACGCCGAGCGCAAGCGCCTCGTGAAGTTTTCTAACGTCGAGGTCGTGGTCGCGCTTTCGGTGGCCGGGCTCATCAACATGGCGATGGTGGTGATGGCCTCCGGCGCGTTCCACCAGGGCTACGCGGATGTCGCCGAAATCGAGACCGCCTACCGCACGCTCGCGCCGCTGCTGGGCGCGGCAGCCGCCAGCATCTTCCTCGTTTCGCTGATCGCCTCGGGCATTTCGAGCTCGGTGGTCGGCACGCTTGCGGGGCAGATGATCATGCAAGGCTTCGTGAACTTTCGCATTCCGCTGTGGCTGCGCCGCGCGGTGACGATGGTGCCGAGTTTCGTCGTGGTGGCGCTGGGCGTGAACGCCACCGACGCGCTCGTCATGAGCCAGGTCGTGCTGAGCCTCGCCTTGCCGTTCCCGATGGCCGCGCTCGTCTGGTTCACGGGTCGCGGCGACGTGATGGGGTCCCATCGCAACCGCGCGCTCACGGCTGCGGCAGCCGTGGCGGGCGCGGCCGCGGTGCTCTCGCTCAATGTCGTGCTGGTGCTCACGACCTTCGGCGTGGCGGTGCCGGGGCTCGGGTAAGGATCGGCTCGCTGCCAGGCGATGGATGCATGAACGGCCGGTCGGTTTATCGACGATAGGCGTCTCGCGCGACGGCTCGTTCGCGCCATGCGTGCAAACTCGCGCGAAACCATGCACCATTAGCGTTTTCGCCGCACCCCGCTCTTGCGCCGGGTGCGGGTTCTGCAACCGCGCGCTAGCGGTCGTGCTCAACAACGTTGCCCGAGCGCGCGTCACCTCCGACCTGCCATGACGAATCAGCCTGCCCAAGCCTTGCCCGAACAGCCCGTCGACATGATCATTTTCGGCGGCGGAGGCGACCTGGCCGCGCGCAAACTGCTGCCCGCGCTCTACATGGCGCACCTGCACGGCAACCTGCCGCCGGAAACGCGCATCATTGCCGTGGGCCGCAAGAACTGGACGATCGACGACTATCGCAAGTTCATGGAAGAGCAGTCGCGTCCGTTCATCGACGCGAAAGCGTTCGATGCGCAAGCGTGGGACCGCTACCTGAACCTGTTCCAGTACGTGATCATCGACGTGAACGACCCCGTCAATTACGCGAACCTGAAGGCGGCGTCGCGCGAGCATGCCCTGCGCGTGTTCTATCTCTCGACTTCGCCGGAACTGTTCACGACGATTTGCGACAACCTCACGGCGGGCGGCCTGATCGACGGCAGCTCGCGTGTGGTGCTCGAAAAGCCGCTCGGCCACGATCTCGCCTCGGCGCAGGAGATCAACGAATCGGTGGGCCGGCACTTCTCCGAATCGCAGATCTACCGGATCGACCACTATCTGGGCAAGGAAACGGTGCAGAACCTGATGGTGCTGCGCTTCGGCAACCCGATCTTCGGGCCGCTATGGCAAGCGCCGTATATCCGCAGCGTGCAGATCACGGTGGCGGAAACGGTGGGCGTGGGCAGCCGCGCGGGCTTCTACGATCACACCGGCGCGCTGCGCGACATGGTGCAGAACCACCTGCTGCAACTGCTGTGCATCGTGGCGATGGAACCGCCCGTCTCGCTCGACCCGGACGCCGTGCGCGACGAAAAGCTCAAGGTGCTGCGCTCGTTGCGCCCCATGTCGCTCGCCGATATCGCACGCGACACCGTGCGCGGCCAGTACGCGGCAGGCGCCGTGGACGGCCAGCCCGTGAAGGGTTATCTGCAGGAAGACAACGTGCCGGCCGACAGCAAGGCGGAAACGTTCGTCGCGCTGCGCGCGCACATCAACAACTGGCGCTGGGCCAACGTGCCGTTTTTCCTGCGCACGGGCAAGCGCATGCAGAAGCGCCAGTCGGAAATCGTGATCGAATTCGCGGACCTGCCGTTCTCCATCTTCCCGAGCGGCCCGCGCAATTACGGCAACCGCCTCGTGATCCAGCTGCAGCCGGAGGAGTCGATCCAGCTGCAGATGCTCGCGAAGGAGCCGGGCAGCGGCATGAACATGCTGCCCGTGAGCCTGAATCTCGACCTGCAGCAGGCCATCCCCGAGCGCCGCGCAGAAGCCTACGAGCGCTTGCTGATCGACGTGATTCGCGGCCGCCTCACGCACTTCATGCGTCGCGACGAACTGGAAGCCGCATGGACGTGGGTCGAGCCGATTCTCGACGGCTGGAAGGAGCTGAACGACCGCCCGCGCACTTACACGGCGGGCACGTTCGGGCCGGCGGCATCGTCGGCGCTGCTCGCGCGAGAGAACATGTCGTGGGCCGAAGAGATGTAAATGTGAAGGACCGCGAGCGCCGCGCATCATGCGGGGCGCTCGCAGCACGGCTTTACCGGTCGCCCGAATCCGGACGAAAAAGATCGAAGCCGGCGAATACGATCACACCGCTGAGCGCCATCAACGGCACCGAATGGCGGCCGAGAAAAAGAACCGCGGCCGCAAGCCAGGTTGAAATACAGAAAGCGCCAATGCGCCGCATGATGCCACTCCCTACTCTTTAATGCCCTTTTGAATGAAGCGTGGCGGCGCATGACGCGTGCCGCACGTTTGCAGCCCGACATCAGCCCAACGTGGCCCGCGCCGTGCGCAGACGCGACACCGTATCCACGAACGCCTCCCCGCCGAGCGTGCGCTTCAGGCGGCTCGCGACCGTCGCGCTCGCCGCATTGAGCGCTTCGCGAATCGCGATGGCCTGGGCCGTGGGCACGATCGCCACTTCGCGGCCGTCGCCATCCGTGCGCTGGCGCTCAACGTAGCCGCGCGCCTCCAGGCCGTCGAGCACGCGCGTGGCCGTGGGGCGCGCGATGGAGAGCAGATCGGCCAGTTCGCGCTGCGGCAAACCGGGACGCTCCAGCACGGCGCGCAGCATGAAACCCTGCGGCGGCGTGAGCTCGAAGCACTCGAAGGCTTGCGCCCATTCGCGCTCGAGGCGCCGCGCGAGCGCCGTGGTGTTGAAGTAAAGGCAATGATCGAACATGCACACAGGATAACCCAATATAGTTAGCTATGCAACGATCTGCACCGAACGCATATGCCGGCCTTCTGACAAATCAAAGCGCGCAGCAGCAGAAAATAGAACGATCGGACGAATTTAGACGGCATCGGCTATGATGCAAAGACGCCGCAATCGTCTGGCCGGGCATGGCCGCCGTATACAACACTCACGGAGACATCGATGCAAATGCGCTGTTACTGCGTTATCCATCACGGCAAGCCGCTCGAACTGGTCGAGCGCGACGTGCCCGAACCCAAGGGCACCGAGGTATTGCTGCGTGTGAAGGCCGCGGGCCTGTGCCACTCCGATCTGCACATCTGGGAGGGCTATTACGACCTGGGCGGCGGCAAGAAGCTCTCGCTCGCCGACCGCGGCATCAAGCTGCCGCTCACGCCGAGTCATGAAATCTGCGGCGAGGTTGCGGCGCTCGGCCCCGACGCGCAAGGCGCACCGGAAGCGCTCCCGGCGGGCACGTCGGTAGTGGTGCATCCGTGGATCGGCTGCGGCGCATGCGCGGCCTGCGAGCGCGGCGAAGAGAACATCTGCGCGAAGCCGCAATCGCTTGGCGTGCTGCGCGACGGCGGCTTTGCCGATTACGTGATCGTGCCGCATCCGCGCTATCTCGTGGATCTCGCCGGCCTCGATCCCGTCAAGGCCGCGCCGCTCGCCTGCGCGGGCGTGACGACGTATTCGGCGGTGAAGAAGTTCGGCGCGCGCATCCATGAAGGCCCCGTGGTCGTGATCGGCGCGGGCGGCCTCGGTATGATGGCGCTCGAAGTGCTCAAGGCGATGGGCGCACAGGGCGCGATCGTCGTGGACGTGGACCCCGCGAAGCGCGAAGCCGCGCTTGCGGCGGGCGCGCTCGCGGCAATCGATGCGCGCGCGGACGACGTCGTGCAGCAAATTATCGCGGCAACGGGCGGCGGCGCACGCGCGGTGCTCGACCTCGTCGGCGCGACGCCCACCGTCAAGCTCGCGCTCGACTCCTGCGCGCGCGGCGGCCACGTGGTGATCGTCGGGCTGATGGGCGGCGACCTCACGCTCTCGCTGCCCGTGATCCCGATGCGGCCGTTGAGGATCGAGGGCAGCTACGTGGGCACGCTGCCCGAGTTGCGCGAACTCGTGACGCTGATGCGCGAAGGCAAGATGCAGCCCTCGCCCGTCTCCACGCGGCCGCTCACGGAAATCAACGCGGCGTTCGAAGCGCTCATGCGGGGCAAGGTGGTCGGGCGGCAAATACTGCTGCCCTGATGCATTTCATCGCGCGCGGCCTGTTTCGGCGCGCGCGATAGCAAATCGTTCGGAATTCGAATCAACCGGGGAGATCGGCCCACGGCGTCGATTCCCCTTCCGCGCGCGCAAGCGCCCCAAACGCTCCCTTACGGCCTACCCCTGCGCTCGCTCCATTTTGCAAGCCACCTGCAAGCTTTTGCGGGCCAGGTGCGCTTATCGCCCGAATAAGCGCACCGGATGCGCTCAATTCGCGCCGTTGACTGAGCACGAGCTGTCGTAATCTCGACACTGCCGCATTGTCCGTGTCGCCCACGCGTCGCGCCCCGTCTCTTACGATTTTCACTGTGACCATGTCGACGCCCCTCGCGCCCGCCCCCGACGACATCCTGCGGGAAGCCAATGCGCATTGCGAAGCGCACCGCTTCGCCGACGCACTCGCGTTGCTGGAACCGCATGTCGGCGGCCAACCCGATGCAATGGACGACGCCGCGCTCGCGCCGGCGCTCAATCTCGCGGCCCTGAGCGCCATGGGTACGGGCGACGCGGCGCGCGCTCAGGCGTTGTGGCAGCGCTGCCTCGCGGCAAAACCCGACTTCGCGCAGGCGTACAGCGGCCTCGCTGCACTCTTCGCGGCGCTCGGCGTCCTCGATCAGGCCCAGTCGCTCTATGAACGGCTGCTGAGCCTCACGCCCGCCGACGCCGACGCACGCAGCAACCTGGGCGTCGTCCTGCAGCGCCAGACGCGCCACGCCGAAGCGGAAGCCGCCTTTCGCGCCGTGCTCGTGGACCGCCCAGATCACGCCGACGCCCACTACAACCTCGGCCTCCTGCTGCAGGGACAAGGCCGCCACGCAGAAGCCGAAAGCGCGTTTCGCGGCGCCGTCGCGGCGAATGCGCGTCATGCGAAGGCGTACAACGCGCTGGGCACACTGCTGCGGGATCAGGCACGCGGCGACGAAGCCGCCGAAGCTTTTCGCCAGGCCCTGCTGATCCACCCGCAGTATCCGGAGGCGCTCAACAATCTCGCCACGCTGCTCAAGGCGTCCGGCAAGCTCGCCGAAGCGGAACTCGCGGTGCGCCTCGCGCTGCAGATTCGCCCCAATTTCGTCGATGCGCTGAACAACCTGGGTTGCGTGCTCACCGACCTCAAGCGCGTACCCGAGGCGGAGACGGCTTTTCGCCAGACGCTCGCACTCGCGCCGAATCACGCCGAAGCGCAGTACAACCTCGGCGTCGCGCTGCATACGCTCGAACGGATGCCCGAGGCCGAAGCGGCGTATCGCGAGACGCTGCGCCGCCTGCCGGGCCGCGTCGAGGCGTATAACAATCTCGCCTGTGTGCTGATGGCGCTGGGGCGCCGCGCCGAAGCGCTCGACGTGCTCCAGGAAGCCATCGCCGTGCGGCCCGATTTCGCCGAGGCGCACTTCAATATCGCGAGCCTGCACAAGGAATACGGCCGGCTCGACGAAGCCGAGGCCGGCTACCGCCGCGCGCTCGACGCGAACCCGGAATACGGCGACGCGAAGTTCCGCCTCGCCACGCTACTCATCAGCATGGGCCGCTTCGAAGAAGGCTTCTCGCGCTACGAATGCCGCTACACCATGCCCGGCTTCGTGCATCACGCGACGCAACGTCTGCTCCAGTGTCCCGGCTGGCAGGGCGAGCCGCTCGCCGGCAAATCGCTGCTGCTATGGCAGGAGGACGGCCTCGGCGACATGCTGCAATTCGGGCGCTACGCGCGCCTGCTCAAGGAACAGGGCGCGACGCACGTCGCGTTCGCCTGCCAGCCGCCCCTGCAGCGGCTCTTTCGCAGCGTGGACGGCATCGACGCCGTGCTGGGCCATGAAGCCGGCGCAGCGGCAGCCGGCCAGTTCGACTACTGGGTGAGCCCGATCAGCGTGCCCCATCGCCTGGGCACGACGCTGGAGACCATCCCCGCGCCGCTCATCTATACGCCCGAGCCCGCGCTCGTCGATCACTGGAGGGCGCGCCTCGCCACGCTCGCGCCGGGCCCGCGCATCGGCATCATCTGGAAGGGCAATCCGAAGCATTTCAACGACGCGCACCGCTCGCTGCCCTCGCTGGCCGCGCTCGCCCCGCTCTGGAACCTGCCGGGCGTGCAGTTCGTGAGCCTGCAAAAAGGTCAGGGAGAAGACGAGGCGCAGAATCCGCCCGCGAGCCTGCCGCTGCTGCACCTTGGCACCGACGTGCGCGATTTCGTCGATACCGCGGCGATCATCGCGCAGCTCGATCTCGTGATTTGCGTGGATACGTCCACGGCGCATCTGACGGCGTCGCTCGGCAAACCGTGCTGGGTGCTGCTGCCGCAGTACGACCTCGACTGGCGCTGGATGCACGAGCGCGAAGACTCGCCGTGGTATCCGGGCACGATGCGCCTGTTCCGCCAGCGTATGAACGAGGCGTGGAGCGCTGTTGTGGAGCGCGTGCGCGCGGCATGCGCGGAGCGCTTCGGCGTTTGAAAATCCGCGGGATTTCGGGGGATGAGGGAGGCGCTCGCGCGCCTCAATCCCAGATGTTGCGGAACGCCACGGCGGCGATCACCGGCACGCACATGACGAGCGGAATGGCGAAGTACGGAATCTCCAGATCGACGACCCACTTGTAGACGATCCAGCCAATACCCAGCGCGAGCGTGAGTACGCCCACTAGCGCAGTGAGGGTGTTCAGCAGCCACGTGGGCGGCTGCTTGCGCGCGGGTTTATTCTCGGGTGACGGGTTCATGGCGGCGGTGGCGGAAAACGAAAGCGTCTCGATCCGGAGTGCGGATGGTGGGTATTTTACTCCGCGGCACGCCATCAGCCTAAGGCGCCGCTCCCGCGGTCTTTACCTCCCAGGTAATCGATTCCCTGCCCGGCGCGCCCTATTCTCGCAAGCGTGGCCCCACCCTTTCACGCTCACGAGACCTGCCATGACCGCCTACGCCATTGCCCATCTGCGCGACGTCGAACCTTGCCCCGCCATCGTCGAATATCTGGAGAAGATCGACGCCACGCTCGCCCCTTTCGGCGGCCGCTTCATCATTCACGGAGGACGCGTGGAGCGGCTCGAGGGCAAGTTTTCCGGCGACCTCATCATGATCGAATTCGCGAACCGCGAGATCGCGCGCGCGTGGTATCGCTCGAGCGCCTATCAGGCGATCCTGCCGCTGCGCGCGGAGCACTCGCGCGGCGAAGTGTTCCTGATCGAGCAAGTCGAGATGCCGCATCGCGCGACCGACGTGCTGCGTCCCGCTCACGAAACCGGCTCTGGAAAGTGAAAGGATTTCGTTAACTGGCGATCGGCAGCGATTGGTTATCGCACGGCACGTTTGCAAAGAAAATTCATCGTGTGCAAACGTTTTCGTGCATTTCACAATTCTTTCTTCATCGACGGCGAAACTGTGCGCGACCCATCCCCACAGAACGGATGCGCACATGAGAATACGCCTTCCCAACCGCGTGTCGACGACCCTGTCGACCGCGGCGATCGTTGTACTCGCAACCATCATGCTCGCTGCATGCGGCCCGGGCGACGGCTCGTCGGCAGCTTCGTCGACGGCTGATCCATCGGAAAGCCAGAGCGCCGCAACGCCATCGCAATCGCCGTTGGCGAATAGCGCGCGCATATCGCCGCTGCCGACCGACACGAACACGGCGGCGAATGCGTCGGCGAACGCCTCGACCGACACTTCGGCGAACCCGAGCGCCATACCCGCTTACGGCGCGAACGCGGCCACCGCCACGAACAACGCGAGCGACCCCGTGCAAGGCGCACAGGCCAGCCTCGCCGCCGACAGCGACCAGGTCACGCCGGTCTTGAGCTACGCGCCGGGAGACAGCGCGCAGACCCAGGCCAGCAACGGCAACGATTCCAGCAGTCCCGCAACATCCAGCCATTGAAGCATTGCACCTGCGTGCCCTTGTGCGAGTACGCCGTCGGGCACGACACTCCAACCCAAGCAGAAAGGTGAGCAACAATGACGTCAAACAGCCGTCGCCGTTTCCTGCAGACCGTCGCGCAATCGGGCGCCGCCGCCGCAGCGATGACCGTTCTTCCCGAATCGATCCGCAATGCGCTGGCCATTCCGGCCAATTCGCGCACCGGCACGATCCGCGATGTCGAGCACATCGTCGTGTTCATGCAGGAGAACCGTTCGTTCGACCACTACTTCGGCCATATGCGCGGCGTACGCGGCTATAACGACCGCCTGCCCATTGCGCTGCCGGGCGGCCTGCCGGTGTGGTACCAGCCGTCGAAAGAAGACGCCACGAAGCCCGTGCTGCCGTTCCACCTCGACACGTTCAAGACGAGCGCGCAATGCGTGGGCGACCTCGACCACTCGTGGTACCCGACGCAGTACGCAATCAACAACGGTCTGTACAACCAGTGGCCGCAGTACAAGACCGACATGACGATGGGTTATTACCTTCGCGCGGACATTCCGTTCCACTACGCGCTGGCCGACGCCTTCACGGTGTGCGACAACTACTTCTGCTCGCTGCCTGGCCCAACGCACCCGAACCGCTCGTATCTCATGACCGGCATGGTCGATCCGACCGGCACGATGGGCGGCCCGCTACTCGACAACAACGACTTCGTGGACGGCGACGTGCCCCCCACGTATCAACTGCTTTCGTGGACGACCTACCCCGAGCGCCTGCAGGCCGCCGGCATCTCCTGGCAGATCTACCAGCAGGGCACGAACGGCAGCGACCCGCTGAACGGCAACTACGGCACGAACATCCTGCAGAATTTCGCGAACTTCATCAACGCGCAACCCGGCTCGGCGCTCTACCAGCGCGCGCAAACGGTGCGCACCATCGCCGACCTCAAAAACGACGTACTCCAGAACAATTTGCCGCAAGTCTCATGGCTGCTGCCCCCCGCGGCGTTCTCGGAGCATCCGAAGTACACCCCGGCCTATGGCGCCGAATACACTTCGCAGATCATCGAAGCGCTGACTTCGAATCCCGATGTGTGGAGCAAGACCGTGCTCTTCATCATGTATGACGAGAACGACGGCTTCTTCGACCACATCGTGCCGCCGCAGCCGCCCACGACGTCCGCGCAGGGCAAGTCGACGGTGAGCGTGGACGGCGAGATCCACAACGTGGTCAACCCGCTGCGCGGCGGCAAGTACACTGCCGACGGCCTGCCCTATGGTCTCGGACCGCGCGTGCCGATGACGGTCGTCTCGCCGTGGACCAAGGGCGGCTTCGTCTGCTCGCAGGTGTTCGACCACACGTCGGTGATCCGCTTCATCGAGGCGCGTTTCGGTGTGCAGGAGCCCAACATCACAGCGTGGCGCCGCGCGGTGTGCGGCGACCTCACCACGTGCTTCGACTTCCGCACGCCCGACGCCACGATGCCCACGCTGCCCGACACGAGCAACTACATGGCGCTCGCCGACAAGCAGTGCTCGGCCAATTCGGCGCCCACGGTGCCGGCCACGCCGCTGCCGATCGACGCGCAGGAGCCCGGCGTGCGCTACGCGCGTGCGCTGCCCTACGAGCTTCATGTGAACGGGAAGGCCGAAGCGCAGAACAACACGCTGTCGATCACGTTCGCGAACAAGGGCCGCCAGGGCGCGCACTTCTACGTGTACGGCACGAACCGCAGTGACGGCCCGTGGCGCTATACGGTCGAAGCGGGCAAGTCGCTCGACGACACGTGGGACCTCACCGTGACGAACGGCGTCTATGCGTTCGAGGTGCATGGCCCGAACGGCTTCTTGCGCCGCTTTGCGGGTACGGCCGCGCAATCGGGTCCGGGCAAGTCGGGCCGCGCACCGGCGCCTGCCGTGACGGCGCATTACGACGTGGCCAACGGCAACCTCTTCCTCAGGTTCTCGAACGCGGGCAGCAGCGTCGCGCACCTGAACGTGACCGACAACGCCTATGGCGCGCACGAGCGCAACGTCGTCGTGCCGGCCGGCGCGCAAATCGACGAAGTCTGGGTTCTTGCCTCGAGCCATCACTGGTACGACCTCACGGTCACGAGCCGAGACGACGCGACGTTTGCCTGGCGCTTCGCCGGACACATCGAGAACGGCCGGCCGAGCATCAGCGATCCGGCGGCCGTTGCGCCGGTCACGAAGCTGAGCTGAAGCCCAGCACAGAACGAAGGTCTGACGATTGCTTTTCTGTTTCTCTGGTTGCGGCGCCTTCAGGCGCCGTTTTTTTTTGCCCTCGCGCAGCGGATGCACTGCGTCTCAAAGTGTGGGTAAAAGGGGCCAACGCACCCTTCACAATGGCACGCCCTGCAGCCTCGGCGAAGCAGTGGCACAATGGGCGCTCCGCATTTTCCGGCGCCCGCCGCGCGCATTGCCGTGCGCGCAGGCGGGCGCCTGTCGTTGAACCGTTGACAAGGATCGTCCCATCATGAGTTCCAGCGTGAAGCCCTATCCCGACACCCAGATCTACATCGACGGCGCATGGCGCGCCGGCGCGAAGACGATTGCTGTGATCGACCCCGCGACCGAAGCGGAAATCGGCCGCCTGAGCCTCGCAAGCGAACAGGATCTTTCGGATGCGGCCAGCGCGGCCGAGCGCGCCTTCCGCGAATGGCGCAAGGTCTCGCCGCTCGAGCGCAGCAAGCTCATGCGCCGCGCCGCGCAATTGCTGCGCGATCGCGCAGACGACATCGCCGCGATCATGACGCGCGAGCAGGGCAAGCCGTTTGGCGAAGCGAAGCTCGAAACGCTCGCGGGCGGCGACACGATCGACTGGTTCGCCGAAGAAGGCCGCCGCACCTATGGCCGCGTGATTCCCTCGCGTACTGACGCCGTTCGCCAGATCGTCACGCGCGAGCCGGTGGGTCCGGTCGCCGCGTTCACGCCCTGGAACTTCCCGCTCAATCAGGCCGTGCGCAAGGTGTCGGCCGCGCTCGCCTCGGGCTGTACCGTCGTGCTCAAGGGACCGGAAGAAACGCCGGCCAGCTGCGCCGAACTCGTGAAGGTATTCGCCGACGCGGGCCTGCCCGCAGGCGTGCTGAACCTCGTGTTCGGCGTGCCCGCGGAAGTGTCGTCGTACCTGATCGCGCATCCGGCGATCCGCAAGATTTCGTTCACGGGCTCGACGCCGGTGGGCAAGCTGCTCGCCTCGAAGGCCGGCGAACACATGAAGCGCGCCACGATGGAACTGGGCGGCCACGCCCCCGCCATCGTCTTCGCCGACGCGGACGTGCCGCGCGCCGCCAAGCTGCTCGCGAGCGCCAAGTTCCGCAACGCGGGCCAGGTGTGCATCTCGCCCACGCGCTTCATGGTGGAGGACGCCGCATACGACGAGTTCGTCGAGCATTTCGTCGCGACGACGCGCGCGATCAAGGTGGGCAACGGTCTCGAAGACGGCGTGCAAATGGGCCCGCTCGCGAACGACCGCCGCCTCGCCGCCATGGAGCGCCTCGTCGCCGACGCGCGCGAACAGGGCGCGAAGGTGCTGACGGGCGGCGAACGCGTGGGCCGCGAAGGCTACTTCTTCGCGCCGACCGTGCTCACCGACGTGCCGCTTTCCGCGCGCATCATGAACGAAGAGCCGTTCGGCCCGATCGCGCCGATCTCGCGTTTCTCGAGCTACAAGGATGCGATCGTCGAAGCGAACCGGCTGCCGTACGGCCTCGCCGCGTATGCCTACACACGTTCGAGCGCGACTTCGGCCGCTCTCTCCGACGACGTGGAAACCGGCATGCTGTCGATCAACCACCACGGCCTCGCCCTGCCGGAAACGCCGTTCGGCGGCGTGAAGGATTCGGGTTACGGCTCTGAAGGCGGGAGCGAAGCGATGGAAGCCTATCTCGTCACGAAGTTCGTGACCGAGCATCGTTGATCGCTGCACGCTAAAGACGCGCGCGCTTTCCGCTTACGGTCCGGGAAGCGCACGCGGATATTGCGGCAAGCCGTCCGCGAGCTGCACCCAGGCCAGCTTTTGCGAGGTCCAGCTGTGATTGTCGGGCGGCGCGTCGTCGGGACGATCGAGCGTGCCGGTCGCGATGTCGATCTCGCCCACGAACGCCGCGTGCCGGTATGTGAGCGGCGTGCCACAATCGGCGCAGAACGCGCGCTCGACACCCGGACTCGACGCATGCGTTTTCGTTGCGCCCGCAACGAGCCGGAACGCACTCCACGGCACGCTGAGCCAGCCGACGAACGGCGCACCTGTTGCACGCCGGCAATCCGCGCAATGGCATACCGTGCTGCCGACCGGCGCAGCCGAAATCTGGTAGCGGACCTTGCCGCATGAACAGCCGCCAGTCAGCATCGCTCTCTCCTTCGCACACCTCGCATGCTCAACGCTTTCGGCACGGTAACCACGACCGCCCGGGCATGGTTGCACGAATTCGCGTCGCGCATGGAATAAAACGCGGCGACGTGTTGTTGACGCCAGTAACGACCCTCGGACCCCATCGACTGGATCCATCATGCATACACTCGCACACATTTCGCTTTCGCATGCGTTGCGGCGCATGCGCACCGGAGCCCGCCCGTGAACCGCGCCTCGATCTGCGTGCCGTGCCGGCTCGCGGCCATTGCGGTGGTGGTGGGTTGCGCTGGCGCGGCATTTGCATGGACGGCCGGCTGGCTCACGCCGAAGCGCATCACCGCGCCACATATCATCAATACGTTCGAGTCGAACTACGGCATCCACACGGGCTATCGGCGCAACCACGCCAAGGGGCTTTGCGTGGAAGGCTGGTTCGAAAGCAACGGCAACGGCGCGCAGGTCTCGCGAGCAGCGGTGTTCGCGCCAGGACGCACACCCGTGATCGGACGCTTCGCCATTCCCGGCAGCAACCCCGGCGCGCCGGACGCGAGCACGCCCGTGCGCAGCATGGCGTTGCTGTTCCAGCTGCAGGACGGCGAGCAGTGGCGCACCGGCATGAATTCCGTGCCCATCTTCGTCGTTCGCACCCCGAAGCAGTTCTATAGCCAGCTAGTCGCCTCGAAGCCGGACCCGGCGACGGGCAAGCCCGATCCCGCGAAGCTCGACGCCTTCTTCCAGGCGAACCCGGAAACGCTGCCGTTCCGCCAGTGGCTCAAGGCGCACCCGCCCTCCTCCAGTTTCGCGAATACGGCGTTCTACAGCGTCAACGCGTTCATCGCGACCGATGCCGCGGGCAACCAGCACGCCGTGCGCTGGCAGACCGTGCCCGAAGTGGCTTATGCACCGCAAACCGCGGCAGAAAAGGCCAATCCGAACTTCCTCGCCGACGACTTCTCCACGCGTTTCGCCGGAGGACCGCTACGCTGGCATCTGGTGCTCGCGGTCGCCGCACCGGGCGACCCCACGAACGACGCCACGCTGTCATGGCCCGCGGACCGCCAGCAGATCGACGCCGGCACGCTGGTCTTGCAGCGCGCCGAGCCGCAAGCCAACGGCATGTGCCGCGACGTGAACTACGATCCGACCATCCTGCCCAACGGCCTGAAGCCTTCGGACGACCCCTTGCTCGCCGCCCGTTCGGCAGCGTATGCCGTTTCGTTCAATCGACGCACGCGTGAAGAGGCCAACCTCACGCAAACGCATGGAGACGCGCAGCCATGAAACAACCGGGCCAACACTTCAGCGCACTCCAGCGCCTGCTTCACTGGTCGATGGCAGTCCTGATCGTTACGATGCTGTTCGTCGGCGTAGGGATGGTCTCGACCGTCTCGAGGCTGCATGACACCTTGATCGCGCTCCACCGGCCGCTGGGCATCGCGCTGCTCGCGCTCGTGCTGCTGCGCCTGGCCGTGCGGCTCACGCACGGCGTGCCGCCCCTGCCGGCCGATCTGCCCGTCTGGCAGCGCCTCGGCGCGCACGCCTCGCATCTCGTCCTCTATGCGTTGATGATCGCCATGCCGCTGATCGGCTGGTCGATGCTATCCGCGGGCGGCTATCCCATCGTGATGTTCGGCGGCGTGCACCTGCCGCCCATCGTGCCGCATAACGTCACGCTCTATGCATGGCTGCGCGCCGCGCATACATGGCTTGCGATGGCGCTCTACGCGACCGTGCTGTTGCATCTGGGCGCCGCGCTTTTTCACGCGCTCATTCGCCGTGACGGCGTGCTCGCCAGCATGGCACGCGGCGAGGCACGCAGCTGACGCGAGCATCGGCACGAGGATCGCGGTCACGGGGCAGGCGGTGGCGACCATCGCCGTCGCCGCCGGCACGAGCGGTCCGAAACGCGGAATCATCTCGCCGATGATGGCCGGATTCGCCACCGCCGCGCCCGCCGTTGACGATGCCGCGAGGCCCGGAGCACCGTTGCCGCCCGCAACGCCGGCCTCTCGATCTCGTTTCCGACCATGCGCTGCGGCGCGGATACGAAAGCGCGCTACATCGCCCTGCTCAAGCGCGCGGGCGCGGCGATCTCGGCGCGGCTCGGCTATCGTGAGCCGGCCGTGCACGAGCATGCGCCTGCCGAACCCGGTTAGCCCGGAGGGGCGGCTGTCGCGACCGTGGCTGCCGCAGTGGTCTGCCAGCCGAGACCGAGGCTCTTCTGCAGCGACACGAAGTCCTTGAGCAAATCGGCCTGGCCCGACACCACGTTCTGCTGCGCGGCGAATTCCGTGCGCTGCGTGTCGAGCAGGTCGACGAGGCTCGACGCCCCCGCGCGGTAGCGCTGGCGCATGAGCGTCGCCGAACGCTCGGCAGAAACCTGCACCTTCTGCAAAGTCACCAGATGCTCGCGCTGATAGCCATAGCGCGAGAGCGACGCGTTGGCGTCCTGCAACGCCGCGAGGACGGCCTTCTCGTAATGCGCTTCGGCTTCGTCGCGCGAAGCTTGCGCGCCGTGCACCGCGCCCAGCGTGCGCCCGAAGTCGAACACGTTCCACTGCAGATACGGCGCCCCAACCCAGCTGAAATTGGTCTTGCGGAACAGGTGCCCCGGCTCCGCGGCCGTAAAGCCGAGGTCGCCGAACAGCGTGAGCTTGGGCAGAAAATCCGCCACGTGCTCGCCGATCTGCGCGTTGCTCGAGGCGAGGCGGCGCTCCGCCGCGCGAATATCGGGACGCTGCGCGAGCATCGTGGTGGGATCGCTCACGGGCACGCTGGCGGGCAGCGTGGGCAGCGGCTGCGCCGTCGCCAGTTCCGCATCCAGCGCGCCGGGCGCCTTGCCGGTGAGCACGGCCAGTTGATCCAACGATATTTCCACTTGCGCCGCGAGCGGCGTAATCGTGGAGCGCGTGTTCTCCACCTGGGTGGTGAGCCGCTCCACGTCCACCTCGGCCGCCGTACCGCCCGCGCGGCGCTGCTCGGTGAGCGTGAGCATCTCCTGCTGCAGTTGCGCCGTGCGCTGCGCGATGGTCAGGCGCTGCTGCTCGTCGCGCAGGTCGATATAGGCCTGCGCGACTTCGGCCGCGAGCGATACCTGGGTATCCGCAAGATCGGCGTCCACGGCATCGGCCTCGTCGCTCGCTGCTTCCACGGCGCGGCGCGTGCCGCCGAACAGGTCGATTTCCCACGAGGCATCGAAGCCCGCCGTGTAGAACGTGATCGGGCCGCCGCCCGAAGAGCCGCCCTGACCCGAGCTGCTGCTCGACGACGTCAAGGCGCCCAGGTTGGGCTCACGCATGCGGATCGCCGCCGCGCTCGCGCCGACCTTCGGCAGTTCGGCGGCGCGTTGCTGCTGCAGTTGCGCGCGCGAAGCGCGCAGACGCGCCTGCGCCGCGCGCACATCGGGATTGTGGGCAAGCGCCGCTTCGATCAGCGTGTTCAGTTGCGGGTCGTTCAGCGCAAGCCACCATTGGCTCGGTGCACGCGCGGGCGTCACGCCTTGCGCGGGCGTGCGCAGGAACGAAGCGGCGTTCGCCGCTTCCGGCGCGACGGCCGGTGCGCCGTGATAGTCGGGGCCGACGGTGCAGGCGGCCAGCGAGCAGGCGGCCGCGAACGCGCTCAGCGCGGCGTAGGAGATTCGGGAGTAACGGGTTGCCGTCATGAGTCAGTGATAATCTTCAGTGGCCGCCAGACGGCGTTTGTGCGCCAGGCTGCGGCTTCTTGAGCAGGAGCGCGAGCGGCACGCACGTCGCCAGCGCGATGCCAAGCACCCAGAATGTTTCGGAGTACGTGATGACCATCGATTGCTGCGTGATCTGCGCCGCGATCTGGCCGAGCGCCTGCATTTGCGAATGCGCCATGTCGCCCGTCTGCGTGAACCAGCTGGCCGCGCTCCCGGCCACGCGCTCCTGGCCGATGATCGAATTGGCGCTGAGCGATTCGCGCAGCACGGCGGTATGGAACGTCTCGCGCCGGTCGATGAGCGTGCCGATGATCGCAAGACCCACCGAGCCGCCCAGATTGCGCGCCATGTTGTAGAGGCCGGCCGCGTCGCCGGAATCTTCGCGCGACACCGCCGCCATCGACGCCTGGTTCAGCGGCATCATCGCGAGCATTTGCGCGACGCCGCGTACGAGCTGCGACCAGACGAAATCGTGACCGACGCTCTGCGCCGTGAGCGAAATGTCGAGCATGCAACTCAACGTGAAGAGCAGCAGCCCGGACACCACCAGGATGCGAAAGTCCACCTTGGCTAGCAAGCGCGGCAGAATCGGCATCACGAGGAAAGCGGGCAGCCCCGAAAGCAGCATGATCGCGCCGGACTGCTGCGCGTTGTAGCCGGCGACGAGGCTCAGAAACTGCGGCAGCAGATACGAAATACCGTAAAGCCCGGCGCCGACTGCAAACACGATGACGATGACGCTCGCATAGCGCGGATTGCGCATGAGCGACAGACGCAGAATCGGCTTTTTCGCGGTGAACTGCGAAAGCGCGATGAGCACCATGCCCGCGAGCGAGACCCACGTGAGCGTGACGATGAAGCTCGACTCGAACCAGCGTTCGCGCTGGCCTTCCTCGAGCACGACGGTTAGCGAACTCAGGCCCACTGCCAGTCCGGCAATGCCGAGCCAGTCCGCCTTGAGAAAGGCTTCCCAGTGCGGCCGGTCGGGCTCGAGGCCGACGATAAGCAGCGTGATGAGTGCGAGACACACCGGCAAATTGATGAAGAAGCACCAGCTCCAGCTGATGTTCTCCGCCAGCCAGCCGCCCACCACGGGCCCGAGCAGCGGGCCGAGCAGCACGATCAGGCCGAACACCGTCATGCCCACGGGCAGTTGCGAAAGCGGCAGGCGCGTGCGGATGATGGTCTGCCCGGTCGGAATCATCGCGCCGCCCGTGAAGCCTTGGCCGATACGCCCGGCGATCATCATGCCGAGCGTAGTCGACCAGCCGCACATCATCGAAAAGGCGATGAAGAGCGCCGAGTTCGCGAGCAGGAAATTTCGCAGTCCGAACACCCGCGTGAGCCACGCGGCGAGCGGAATCATCACGATCTCGGACATCAGATAGCCCGTGGAGATCCACGTACCCTCGGTGCCGGTCGCGCCAATCTGCCCCTGGATCTGCGGCAGCGCCGAGTTCGTGATGGAAATGTCGAGCGTGGCCATCAATGCGCCCAGCGCACCCGCCGCGACGGCGATCCAGTCGGCCGCGCTCGCGCGCTCGCCGTGCGGATGCGGCACCGCTGCGCGAGCCGTATTAGCCACGGTGGTTCTCTTGGTCGATACGGCGGTCGTCCTCACGCGCGGAGCGCGTGTCGACATCGACGGTCACCGACATGCCCGGCAGCAGCACGCTGCGCGTTTCGGGCCCGGTATCGAGGCGGATGCGCACCGGCACGCGCTGCACGATCTTCGTGAAGTTGCCGGTGGCGTTCTCGGGCGGCAAGAGCGCGAACTGCGCGCCGGTACCCGGCGAGAAGCTGTCCACCACGCCGTGCAGCGTGTGGCCAGGCAGCGCGTCGACATGCAGCTCCACGGGCTGGCCCGCACGCATGCGGCCGATCTGCGTTTCCTTGAAGTTCGCCGTGAGGTAGGTGCGTTGCACCGGCACGACGGTCAGCATGCGCGTGCCCGGCTGCACGTACTGGCCCACACGGACGGTCCGGTCGCCCACGCGGCCCGCCAGTGCGCTCTTCACCACGGTATTGTCGAGGTCGAGTTGCGACTGCGCGGCGTTCGCACGCGCCGCCTCGAGCTGCGCGCGCGCCTGCGAGAGCTGCGCGTTCAGCGCCGAGATCTGCGAGCGCGCGGACGTGACGGCGGCTGCGTCGGCGGCGAGCGTGGCCTGCGCCTTGTCGCGTTCGCTCTTCAGTTCGGCAAGCCGTTCGGTCGTTTCTGCACCCGTGGCTGCGAGCGGCGCGTAGCGCGCCACTTCGTCGTTCGCGTGGCGCAGGCTCACCTGGGCGACTTCCTGCTGCGCCTGTGCCTGGGCGACGTTCGCCCGCTGCTGCTCGATCTGCGCCTGCGCATGCTCGATGTCCGCTGTGCGCGCATCGACGGTGGCCTGCGCCTGGTCGAGGGCCACCTGATACTGGCGCGCGTCGAGCTTCACGAGCGGGTCGCCCATTTTCACGGCCTGGTTGTCGGCCACGTAGACGTCCGTCACATAGCCGCTCACCTTCGGGGCGATCGTCACGCTGTCGGCCTGCAGATAGGCGTCGTCAGTGGATTCGATGAAGCGCCCGACGACCCACCAGTGGCCCAGCCACACCGCAGCGGCGATGAGCGCCGCCAGTCCCAGCAGGATCAGAAGGGTTCGTTTCGCGCCGCTGCGCGCAGGTGCAGCGGCGGCGTCCGGCGCGTCGCGTCCGGGCGCGCCTGCAGTCGTAGACATGTTGTTGATTCTCAATTTATTCCAGTCGGCAAAATTATTCCACCTGGAAAAATTGTGTCAAGTGTTATATTTCGCAGGGATACGAAAGGAAATGCATGAGCGAAGGTAAGAAACTGCGACGCTCGCCCGACGGAGGCTATGCGCGTGGCGACGAGACACGTCGCAAGATCATCGAGGCGGCCATCAGCCTGTTCGGGCAGCACGGCTTCGACGGCGCCTCCACGCGCGACATCGCCGCGCGCGCGGGCGTGAACGCGCCGGCGCTGCAGTATTACTTCGAGAACAAGGAAGGCCTCTATCGCGCCTGCGCGGAGTCGATCGCCGACGAATCGTGGCAATCGTTCGCGCCGGCCGTGCTGCGTGCACGCGAAGCGCTCGAGCACAACGCGGACGTCGAAGCGCTGATCGACGCCTTCATCGACATCCAGTCGGCCGTGGCCGACCGTTCCTTCGTCAAGCAGCACGGGCCGGACCAGCGTCTCTTCTTCGCGCGCGAACAGGGCGGCGGCGAACCGGAGATCGGCTCGGAAATCCTGCGTGAGCGCGTGCGCTCGCCGCTGAACACCATCAACGTGGAACTGCTCGAACGCATTACCGGCATGCCGGCCCGCGATCCGCTCACCGTGGTGCGCATGTTCAGCCTGTATGGGCAGTTTCTGCTTTTCTTCATCGCCCGCCGCTCCACGCTCTCGATGCTCGGCTGGGACGACATCGACAGGGCGAAGGCCGATTTTCTGAAAGAGAGCATCGCGGAACAAACGCGCGTGCTGCTGCGCCACTGGAATCGCGAGCGCGACAAGCCCAATCGCTCAAGATAACTAAGCACTATTCGGGCGGCCGGCACGATCCCCCGGCGCCAGTGAGGAATCCCCGCGGCGCATCTGCGCGCGTGTTAGTGTTCGAAATGCCCACCCGCATGGAGCCGCCAGCATGTCTCCCCTCGCCGCCGTTGCCAGCATTCTCCTCGCTGTCCTGATCGGGGCCATGAGCCCCGGGCCGAGCTTCGTGCTCGTCGCGCGCAACTCGATCGGTCTCTCGCGCCGCGACGGCGTCGCCACCGCGCTCGGCATGGGCACGGGTGCGATCTGCTTCGCGGGCATCGCACTCGCCGGGCTCTACACCCTGCTTGCCACCGTGGCCTGGCTGTACGCCGCGCTCAAGATCGCAGGCGGCGCCTATCTGCTCTATATCGCTTCGCGCATCTGGCGCGGCGCGGGCTCGCCCGTCACGGTGAGCAGGACGGCCGCACCCGGCGAGCGCCCCGGCAAGTCGTACTGGAGCGGCCTCACCACCCAGCTCAGCAACCCGAAAACGGCCATTGCCTACGGCGGCATCTTCGTCGCGCTGCTGCCGCATAACCCGCCGCTGTGGTGCTACTTCGCGTTGCCACCGCTCGTCTTCGCGATCGAAACCGGCTGGTACACGGTCGTCGCGCTGTGCTTTTCGAGCCAGCGTCCGCGCGATCTCTATCTGCGCGCCAAGAGCTGGATCGACCGCGTTGCGGCCGGCGCGATCGGGGCCTTGGGCCTGCGCCTCATTTTCAGCGCCGGGCATCGCGGGATCTGACGCCGCCCCGCCGGACGCGGCCACAAGGTCGCGCCCGGCGGCCCGCGATTTATTTCGTGAGGCGCTTGACAAACTATCTTCCAGTAGATAAATTGGAGCCCATGAACACGAAGCTGACAGTGCGGGAGCAGGTTCTCGACCACGCCATCACCCTCATGATGCTGCGCGGCTACAACGGGTTCAGCTACCGCGACCTGTCAGAACTGGTGGGCGTGAAAACGTCGAGCATCCACTATTACTTCCCGTCGAAAGACGACCTGGTGCTCGAAGCGGTGAGCCAGTACAGCGGCGAAGTCATGGCGGGATTGCAGTCGATCGACGCGGCGCTGCCGGCGCGCGAAAAGCTCGCTACGTACACGCGGCTCTTCGGCAAGACGCTGGGCGACGGCAACCAGATCTGTCTGTGCGGCATGCTGGCCGCCGACATCGAATCACTGCCGGAAACTGTGCGTCACGCTGTGCAGGCGTTCTTCCGCGCCAACGAAAGCTGGCTGGCCGAGGTGCTGGCTCAAGGCGCGAAAGAAGGCACGCTGGTCGTGCGGGGCAAGCCGGAAAGCTCGGCCCGTACGTTGTTCGCGGCCTTGCAGGGCAGCGTCCTGGCGAGCCGGCTGTTCCATACGAAGTCGCGCCTCGAAGATGTCGAAGCCATGTGGCGCGTGGCTCAGTAACGTACTCTGGCCTGAAACACGGGGCGGCTCAGCGCCCCCTTTATCGGGCCGCGAATTCTATCTTCTGATAGATAGCTAGAAAGAGGAGCATCATGAACGTGTTTCGACGGCCGGAAATCTATCTGGCAATAGATAGAATACAAAAACTGACGACCGGAAATTCGCAAGCGCCGCTCTTCTGCTGGACCCTGGTGCACATGGCTGTCGCCTTGCATCAGTAAATTGAATGCCGTACTCCGCCGTACCTTCAACGAACCGTCTTTGCTCAAAGGAGCCTGTCATGTCGATCGAAAAAGTCCTCTACCGCGCCGAAGCCAACGTCACCGGCGGCCGCGACGGCCGTGCCGTCATTCCCGCCAGCAACCTGGACCTCAAGCTCACCACGCCGCGCGAACTCGGCGGCGCGGGCGGCGACGGCACGAACCCCGAGCAGCTGTTCGCCGCGGGCTACAGCGCATGCTTCATCGGCGCAATGAAGTTCGTCTCGGCGCGCGACAAGATTGCCCTGCCCGCCGATGTCTCGATCACCGGCAATGTCGGCATCGGCCAGATTCCGAATGGCTTCGGCATCGAAGTCGAACTGAAGATTTCGTTGCCCGGCATGGATCGCGCAGCCGCCCAGGCGCTCGTCGACAAGGCCCATATCGTGTGCCCGTACTCGAACGCCACGCGCGGCAACATCGACGTGACGCTCACGATCGTCTAAGCCGCGAGCCGCATGCAGCACGCGCCGAGGGCCGCCAAAAGCGGCCCTCGGCCTATGTGCCGGCCGCTCACGCAGGTTCACGCAGCCTGAGCGTCGCGCGCGAGTCCCGCCATGAGGCCGCTGGCGCGCTGCACTTTGGCGAGCACGGCGCGATCGAGCACGGAGCGCCCCTCGGGCACCGCGAGCGTGAGAAACGAGCGCGCACGCGTAATGCCGGTGTAGACGAGTTCGCGCGTGAGAATGGGGCTGTATGTGTCGGGCAGCACGAGCGCGGCGTGGGTGAACTCCGAGCCCTGCGATTTGTGGACGGTGAGCGCGAACACCGTCTCCACGCCCTGCAACCGGCTCGGCGAGACCCACTTCACGCCGCCCGAGCCGTCGCCGGCCGGGAAGGCCACGCGCAACACGGGCGGCTCCCCCGCCGCAACGGGCAGCTCCAGCGCGATGCCGATATCGCCGTTCATGAGCCCAAGCTCGTAGTCGTTGTGCATGACGAGTACGGGCCGGCCCGCGTACCAGTCGCCGTGCGGATCGATGAGCCCTTCTTCGTGCAGCAGACGCGCGACGCGCCGGTTAAGGCCTTCGACGCCCCACGGACCGCGCCGCAGCGCGCATAGCAGCTGAAACGCGCCGTGCGCCTTCAGCACGCCAGCGGCCCAGCCGGCAAGCGCCTCGGGCGTCGCGCCGGGCTCGGGCCGGGTCGTGCGCATCGTTTCGAGGTAGTGGCGGTAGCCCTGGCGCTGCGCATGCGCGTCGCCGTGTTCGCCCACGCGGCCATCGACGATCAGCGAGCGCAACGGGCCGTCATCGTCGGCGGGACACACGAGGCGCGCGAGATCCTCGTAACCGCGCGACCAGATCTTCGCGACTCCCACTGCATCGCCCAGATTGACGAGTTCGGCCAGCGCGCCGATGCCGCTCTCCGATGCGAAACGATGGCTCTCGCGCAGCATCGCGATGGCCTGGTCGAGCGGCAGACCGTGCGCGTCGAGCATGGCCGCGTCGATGCGCTCGCCCGTGGCCGCTTCGAGCCACGCGCGCGACGCCTGCGTGTAGTGCCCCTCCCGCGCGCGGTCGCACAACTCGCCCAGCACCGCCCCGGCCTCGACCGAAGCAAGCTGGTCCTTGTCGCCCAGCAGGATGAGCCGCGCGGAGGGCGGCAGCGCGTCGAGCACGGCGGCCATCATTTCGAGGTCGACCATCGAGGCCTCGTCGATCACGAGCACGTCCACGGGCAGCGGATTTGCGGCGTCGTGCCTGAAACGCCGGCTGCCGGGCCGCGTGCCGAGCACGCGATGCAGCGTCGTCACGACGGTCGGAATCGCGTTGCGCAGCGCCACGGCGTCGACATGCGCCTGCAGCGCATCGAACGGCAGCCGCTCGACCGCGCCTGCAATCGATTCGTTCAAACGCGCCGCGGCCTTGCCGGTGGGCGCGGCAAGCCGGATGCGCAAGGGCCGCGCGGCTTGCGCTCCCTGCCCTGCACGGCCGAGCGCGAGTGTCTGCAGGAGTGCCAACAATCTCACCACCGTCGTCGTCTTGCCCGTGCCCGGCCCGCCCGTGACGATGCTGAACGCGCTGCGCGCGGCGAGCGCGCAGGCGAGCTTCTGCCAGTCGGCGCGCGCGGCCTGGCTGGCGCGTGCCTCGCCGTTACGCGGCGCGAACAGCGCATCGAGCGCCGCGCGTGCGATGTCGAGCGGCAACGCGGCTTCGAGCTGTGCCGCGCGTGTGAGCCGGCGCTCGATGCCCTCGCGCACGTCCTGCTCGTATTGCCAGTAGCGCCGCAAATAAAGCCGTGTGCCCGCCAGCACGAGCGGCGCATTGCCTTGTGCCACGTCGGCAATCGGTGTCTCCTCGCTCACGAGATCGGGCAACGCGAGCGCCGCGCGCCATTGCGCGAGTGTCACGCCGGCGAGCACTTCGGCAGGCGGCTGCGCCGGCACTGCAGCCAGCATTTGCGGCCCGTCGGGTGGCAGGGACAACGCGAACGCCGGATCTTCCAGCGTGGCCTTCAGGTCGAGACACACATGACCACGCCCAAGCTGATGGCTCGCAAGCGCGGCCGCCAGCAGCAGCAACGGCGGACTGTGCGGCGTTTCCGTCCACAAAAAGCGTGCGAAGGCGGCATCGAGCGTGCGGAGCCAGCCGCGCTCGACCCAATTGTCGAGCACGCCGAGCATTTGCCCGGCCGTTTCGCGCGCGGCGCCGGGCCTCGGTTCCGGCGCGGCGTCCGGCATCTCCAGATGCTCGAACAGATCGCCGGTGAGGCCGTCCTGCCCTTTCGTGCGGCGCCTCGTCATGCCACATCCTCCAGCGTGTTGCGACGCGCGAAGAGCGCGTCGAGTCGTTCGATCAGCTCGCGTGGCGGCCGCTCGCAATGCAGTCCCTGTCCCGGGGCGCGGCCGCCGCGCAGGAACAGATACACGGCGCCGCCCACGTGGCGGTCGTAGTCGTAATCGGGCAGGCGCGACTTGAGCAGCCGATGCAGCGCGAACAGATAGAGCACGTATTGCAGTTCGTATCGCGAATGCAGGATCTGCGCGCGCATTTTCGCGGGCGTGTAGGACGCATCGTCGGGGCCGAGCCAGTTCGACTTGTAGTCGGCCACGTAATAGCGGCCTTCGTGTTCGAACACGAGATCCATGAAGCCCTTGAGCATGCCGTTGAGCGTCGCGGCGTCGAGCGCGGGGCGCGCTTCGCCGTCCAGCGTGAATTCGGTGACAAGCGCGTCGATTGCGAGCGTATCGACGGCATGCGCCGTGACCCAGAACTCCAGTTCGGCCATATACGCGCCGGGTTCGAACGCCGCGAACGCCACGGGCGCCACGCTCTCGCCGTCGATGTCGGGCAGACGCAGCGGCGTGCGCACAAGTTCGAGCATCCACGCCGTGAGCGTCTCGATCCACTGCGACCAGCCGCGCACGCTGCAGCGCCGCGCGACCATGTCGCGCACGCGCGCTTCGTCCTGCGCGATTTCGGCGAAGCCTTCGTTGGCGGCCCATTCCATCAGTTCGTGCAGAAACGTGCCCGCGTCCGCGCCGCGTTCGAACCCGTGCATCGGCGCAAGCGCGGGTGCGACGAGCGTCTGGCCGGCGTTTGCGAATGCATCGTCGTCTTCAGGCGGCACGCTCGCGTCGAGCAGTTCGAGGAACACGTCCTCGCTGCGCGTGTCGGGCGCGCCGCGCGCATCGTCCGCTTCGACGGGCACGCCCGAACCGATCGACGTTTCGAGCGTCTTCAGGCTCGAATAGCTCGCGATCCACCAGCGTTCGCGCTCGCGATGCGCGAGCGTGCGCGCCTTACCGCGCACGGCGCCGGTGTCGCGCAGCGAGAGCAGATCGCGGCGCGCTACGGGAGCGGGCGCGACGGCAATGTCCGTGCACTGGCCGCGCAACATGTCGAGCCATGCTTCGGTTTCCTGAGCAGGAATGGCTGCGCCGCCGCCGAGCAGATACCCGAACGCGCTCGCCTCGACGCCCTGCACCGGCCCATAGCCGACCCACGTGGCGTAACGCGCGCGCGTCAGCGCGACGTAGAGCTTGCGCAGGTCTTCGCCGAGGCGCTCGCGATCGGCCTGACGCAGCACGCGCGCGTCGGCCTCGAGCGTGACGCGCAATTCGCCTTCGTCGTCGTGCCACTTGAACGGCACGTCGTCGGGTTTGACGGCGCGGTGCGCGCACGCGAACGGCAAAAACACGAGCGGATATTCCAGGCCCTTCGACTTGTGGATCGTGACCACCTGCACGAGTCCCGCATCGCTTTCCAGACGCAACTGGCGCGCGTCGCCTCCGCCGCCCGCGCTTTCGTCTTCGCGCTGCTCGTCGAGATAGCGGATCAGCGCGTGCTCGCCATCGAGCTGCGTGCTCGCCTGTTGCAGCAGTTCGGCGAGATGCAGCAGGTTCGTGAGCGCGCGCTCGCCATTGAGCCCGGCACCAGCGGTTTCGCCAAGCAGGCGCTGCGGCACGTGAAAGTCGTTGAACAAGCGGCGCAACATCGGCAGCACGCCCTTCCTGCGCCAGCATTCGCGGTACTCGCGGAACTGCAGCACGCGCGACTCCCACGCGATCTCGTCGTGCCCGAGCCGGTCGAGTTCTGCCCACGCGAGCCCGAGGGTGGGGGTGGCGAGCGCCGTGCGCACGAGGCGGCCGTCGTCGGGCTCGGCACAGGCCGCGAGCCAGAAGCGCAGTTCTTCGGCCTGCGGCGTCTGGTACACCGAGTCGCGATCCGACAGATAGACGCTGCGCACGCCGCGCGCGGCCAGCGCTTCGCGTATCGCCTGCGCCTCGCTGCGGTTGTTGACGAGCACCGCCATGTCCGCGGGCTGCAACGGCCGCATGCCGCGCTCGCCCGAGAAACCCGCTGCCTGCTCCTGGCCGAGATTGAGCAGGCGCACCATCTCGGTCGCGCAGCTGCCGGCCATGCCCGCGAGATACGCGCCCTTGCTGAGCGGCTTGCCATCTGCGGCAGGCGGCATCCACCAGACGTTGAGCGCGGGCAGCGCCGCGCCGGCGGCAACCAGCCTCTCGGGGCGTCCATGCGCATCGGCAGCCACGAACGGCAGTGCGTTTTCGCGTCCATCAGGGCTGCGAAACAAAAACGCGCCGCTACCCTCTGGCCGCGATTCCGCCGCCTCGAAGCAACGATTCACCGCCTCGACCATCGCGCGCGTCGAGCGGAAATTCTTCTTGAGCGTGTAGAGCCGCCCCTCGCAGGCACGACGCGCACGCAGGTAGGTGTAGATGTCCGCGCCGCGAAACGCGTAGATCGCCTGTTTCGGGTCGCCGATCAAGACGATGGCCGTTTCGGCGTCGTGTTCGGCGATGCGATAGACCGCATCGAAGATCTGGTACTGAACCGGGTCGGTGTCCTGAAACTCGTCGATCAGCGCGACCGGATACTGCTTGCGGATGATTTCCGCGAGACGTGGCCCGTTCTCGCGCTGCAGCGCCGCGCGCAGCCGCGTGAGCAGATCGTCGAAGCCCATTTGCGAGCGGCGCGCCTCTTCTTCCTCGAAGCGCTTCGCCACCCAGCGTGCCGCATGGCACAGCAGGTCTTGCTTCGCGGCGGGCGGCGCAGCCAGCGACTCGCGCAAGCTTTCCATCGCCACGAAGGCCGCATGCCCGGGCGGATCGCCCTTCACCCAGATCTCGGCGAGGCCCGCGGGCGTGAGGCGCGTCCACACGGCCGCCTTGTCGTCGAAACCGGGATGCGCGGATTCGGGATCGTTGGCCCAGTCGCGCAGCTTGCCGATCCATGTTTCGCTGTGCTTCGAATTGAGCTTTCTGGCGTCGAACTGTTTCGCGGCCCGCGCCGCGTTGAGCAACGCCTCGACCTCGTCGATCCAGATGCGCCACGGCGCCTTCAGCGTTTCGAGTTCGTCGCGTGCGCGCCGGCGGGCGTCTGCCAGTGCCGCGCCGGGGTCGCATGCGTCGGGCAAAAGATCGGCGTGCGCGAGCAGCCCGCGTATTGCGTCGTGCAATTCGTCGGGACTCGCGAACCATGCCCTCACTTCGGCGGCGCTCGCCGCGTCGAGGGGCGCCATGAAGGTGCGCCAGTAGTCGCGCACGACTTCGGCGCGCAATTCCGTCTGGTCGGTTTCGAGCGTCTGCGAAAAGAGGCTGTCGCTGTCGAACGCGTGCTCGCTCAGCATGCGATTGCACCAGCCGTGAATCGTCGAGACCGCGGCCTCGTCCATCCATTCGGCCGCCAGTTGCAGGCGGCGCGCGCACGCGGGCCACTGCTCCGGCGCGTAGTCCTCGCGCAGATCGTGCAACAGGTCTTCTCCCGGCTCACGCTCGGGCACGTCTTCAGGCTCGACGCGGAAGCATTCGGCGGCTTCGATGAGGCGCGCGCGAATGCGCTCGCGCAACTCCTTCGTGGCCGCGTCGGTGAAGGTCACGACGAGAATTTCGGGCGGCGTGAGCGCGCGGCCTGACGTGCGCGCCTCGTCATCGAAATCCGCTTCGTCGCTTGCTGCGTTGAGCGCGCCGTGCCCCAGCACGAGGCGCACGTACAGCATGGCGATCGTGAAGGTCTTGCCCGTGCCTGCGCTCGCTTCGATCAGGCGGCTGCCGTAAAGCGGGAAGCGCAGTGGCTCCAGGACTTGGGCGTCCATGTTCCCGAGCGGATTCATGCCGTCTCTCCTGCCTCGCTCGAGGCCCGCTTCGCACGCGACGACGCGAGCGGCGCGCGGCTCACCGGCAGCAGCAGCGTCGTGGCGAGCGTAATGAACTCGTCGTGGGCAACGAGCGCGTCGAAATCGGGGAAGGCTCGGCGCAAATACGCATTCGTCTCGCGCTCGCCGGGCGTGCGGCCATTGCCCTCGTAGGCCGCGCGTGCGGCTTCCCACGCTTGGGCAGGCACCATCGCGCGCGTGCCGTCGAATGGATCAGGCAGCTTGCGCAGCCATGCGAACGCGGTCTTCACCGGGAGCGGCAAGGGCCGGCGCGCACCGTCGTCCCACGCGGCCAGCAGCGCCACCAGATAGTCGCGCGCAACCTGCGCGTCGAGCGGCGCGAACTCCACCACGCCCACCTTGCTCACGATCACCGTGGTCACCGGCCCGGCCGCGATCTGCGCGGCCACATGCGCGACCCAATAAGGCACGAGACGGTCGCTGCGATAGCGGCTGTCCTTCACGAGCGTGCCCGGCTCCAGAATCACGCGGCCGAGCGCGCCGTCCGGGCCCGCGCGCAAATCGTCGAGCCAGTCGTCAAGCGAGACGATGCGGCCTTCCCGCGTCGCATCGAGACGGATTTCGTATTGATGTTCGAGCGGCTCCGGCCAGCGCGCGAGCGCCTTGCGATATTCGGCGAACAGCTCGGCCATGGGCGCGAGCAGTTCTTCGCCGATCACCTCGCCAAAGCCGCCGGTCGCGAGGTCGCCGCTGCGATGCATGCGCTCGAGGCGCGCAAGCGCGGCCGGTTCGAGATCGTCTTCGCCGCGTTCCATTGCCAGAACCTGCGCGCGGATCAACTCGCCCTGGAGTTGCCACGCCTGCAACGCGTCCACCTCGAAGGGCTCGTGATTTTCGCTCGCCGCGTCCTCGCTTTCGAAAGCCACGCGCAGACGCTGCCGGAAGAAGCTGCGAACCGGCTCGCGCAGAAATTCGCCGAGCTCGCGAATCGACAGCGGCTCGTCGCGTTCAGTCGGCGCGAGGACGTCGGCGTTCGCTTCAGCCGCGGGCCGCACCTGGGCGGGCTTGCCCCACTCGTGCGCATACGTATACAGCGTCGCCTCTTCCGGCCGCGGCGGAAAATAGTCCGGGCTGAACGGCTGCAGGCGATGCTCGATGGTCAACGCGTCGAGCAGCGCTTCGCCGTTGTCGTTTTCGTCGCCTTCGAGCCGCCAGCCGGCCTTGAGATGATCGCGCAACTGTCCGACCAGCACCGAAGGCGGACGCGGCGTGTTGTCGGTCACGCTGCGCCCGATCCACGAAACATGCAGATGGTCGCGCGCCGAAAGCAGCGCTTCGAGGAACAGATAGCGGTCGTCTTCGCGGCGCGAGCGGTCGCCGGGGCGATAGTCGCGGCGCATGAGGTCGAAGTCGAGCGGCGTGCGGCTGCGCGGATAGTCGCCGTCGTTCATGCCGAGCAGGCACACGCGCCGGAACGGAATCGCCCGCATCGGCATGAGCGTGGCGAAGGTCACCGCGCCCGCGAAGAAGCGCTGCGAGAGGCCGCCGCCTTCGAGCGCCGCGAGCCAGTTCTCCGCGACGATGGCGAGCGGCAAGGTCTGCGTGAGCGCGGCTTCATCACAGGCCTCGCGCCACGTTTCGAGCGCGCCGTCGAGGCGGTCGAGCGTGTAGGCGTCTTCGTCCTGCGCCGCGAAAAACGCCGCCTTCAACGCGCGCAGACGCTCGCACCACACTTCCACCGTGGCCGCTTCGCGCAGCGTGCGCCACGCGTGATCGAGCGCATCCACGAGGCGCGTGAGCGGGCCCAGCAACGCGGCGTCGAGCCCACCGATTTCGCTGTACGGCTCGATGCCGCGCCAGGCGCCCGCACACTCGCCCGCGGCGTAGCCCAGCAGCATGCGCCGCAGACCGAACGCCCAGCTATTGGGTGCGCTGAGTTCGTCGGCCTGGGGGAGCCCGAGGCTCGCACGCTGGCCCGCATGCAGGCCCCAGCGGATATTCGCGCCGTCGATCCAGTTGCGCAGCGTGGGCACGTCTTCGGCGTCGATGCCAAAGCGCGCGCGCACGGCCGGCACTTCGAGCAGGTCGAGCACGTCGCTCACCGTCACGCGCGAATACGGCAGCGAAAGCAGCATTTCCAGCGCGCCGATGAGCGGGTCGAACGTGCGCTGTGCGCGGTCGGCCACGCTGAACGGAATGCTGCGCGGGTCGCTGCCGTCGAGCAGGCCGAACACCGCCTGGATATGCGGCGCATAGACTTCGATGTCCGGCACCATCACGATTACGTCGCGCGGACGCAGCGTGGGGTCTGCCGCAAATGCGGCGAGCAGGCGGTCGTGCAGGATCTCCACTTCGCGCTGCGCGCTGTGCGCAACGTGAAAGCGAATGGATTCGTCCGCCTGCACATCGACAGGCTCCCAGTGCTCGCGCGTCTCGCCAAGCGGACGCAGATCGCGAATGTCGTCCTGCAACTGCGAGAGCAGTGTGAGCGCGTCTTCGCCGTCGAACAGATCGATACGCTGACCAATGCGCGTGAAATGCGGCGTGTAAGTCTCGCGCGCTTCGTCGCTGTCGTATTCGTCGAGCAGGCCGATGAAGTCGCGTCCCTGCTTGCCCCAGGCCGCGAGCAACGGCTGCGAATGCAGATGCAACTGCGCCTCATCGATCCGGTCGGGTGCACCCGCGCGGCGGCGCTGGCGCGCGTGGCGCGCGCGCAGCAGATCCTGATCGGCGACGATGTCGGCCCAGTAGTGCATGCAGGGGTTATGCACGCACATCAACACCTGGCTCCAGCGCGCGAGCGCCGCGAGGACTTCCACCGACTGGCGTGCGAGGCTCGAAATGCCGAACACCACCAGCCGGCGCGGCAGGCCTTTCGGCCGGGCGTCGCCCGCCTGCCACGACTGCGCGCGCGCCATGAACGCTTCGTGCACGGCGGCACGCCCCGTGTCGCGCAGGCCGATGCCGTCTTGCGCCTGCGCGCCCACATCCGCGAGCAGCGCGCGCCAGAGCGCAGCCTGCCAGCGCGCCTCCTCGGGCAGCGGCGTGCGCGCGTTGCGCGCGTCGATCAGCACGTCCTCGCTCGCGGCCCACGCAGCGAGCCAGTCCGCGCGGTAGACCTGATACTGGTCGAGCAAATCCGCCACGCGCTGCGCGAGCTGGAAGCACTTGCGCTGATCTTCGTCGTTGGCCATGAAGCGCTTGAGTGGCGCGTAGCCCGGCTCGTCGAGCAGCGCCGGCAGCATGCGCATGAGACGCCAGACGAGGCGCGACTTGTCGAACGGCGAGACCGCGGGCACCGCGTCGTTGCCGAGCACGGCGCGATACACCTGCCACAGGAAACGCGACGGCAGCGACATTTCGAACGCCGCCGCGATCCCGCAGCCGCCCTCCTCGGGATCGGCGGCAAACGCGAGCTTGAGCCACTGCGCGATGCCGTTGCTCTGCACGAGGAACATTTCCTTTTCGAGCGGCGCGATCGGGTTCTGGCCGATCCAGCTCACGATCAGGTCGCGCATGCGCTCGGGCTGATTGCCGTGAACGAGCATCAGCCCGGTGGGCAGTTCGCGCGCGCTCAAGCGCGGCTCCGGCGCGCCTGACACAGGTTACGCGCGGGTTGTGCAGATGGGGCGGGGAAGCGGAGAAAAGGAATTGCGGCCATGTCGCCTGTTCGTGTTTAGTGCCGGTACATACCGCTACATGCCGGTACGCGCCGTTACTTGCCGATACGAATGGCGCGGGCGGCATTTGCGCCCGCGCGATGCGACAGTTTACGACAATCGAGGCCGTGGCGAGCGCCGCTTTCGCGCGCAGGCCGCGGCGTTGGCACCGGCAGGCGCGGCCTAGCCCAGACGCTTGCCCGTAGCCGGATCGAAGAAGTGCAGGCGCGCCGGCGGCGGGTGCACGGCCAGCCGCTCGCCGGGCGTGGGCCGCGTTTCGTGCGGCAGGCGCACCACCACATCCGCGCTGCCCCAGCGGCCGTGCGCGAGGTTGTCCGCGCCGAGCAATTCACAGGTCTCGACTTCGAGCGTGACCGGCTCGTTGGCGCCGCGCGCGTGCATATGCTCGGGCCGCACGCCCAGCACGCATTCCGCGCCCTTCGGCAGCCAGGCCGGCGCATCGCCGAGCGGCAGATGCGGCCCGTTGCCCGCGACTTCGAAGCGCCGGCCGTCGTCGCTCACGCGCCCGCGCAGCAGGTTCATGGCCGGCGAGCCGATGAAGCTCGCCACGAACATCGAAGCGGGCCGGTCGTACACTTCGCTCGGCGTGCCGATCTGCTCCGCGCGTCCGCCGTTGAGCACCATCACGCGCTGCGCAAGCGTCATCGCCTCGATCTGGTCGTGCGTGACGTACAGGCTCGTCGTACGCAAACGCGCATGCAGACGCTGGATCTCGAGGCGCATCTGCACGCGCAGCTTCGCGTCGAGGTTCGAGAGCGGTTCGTCGAACAGAAACACCGAAGGCTCGCGCACGATCGCGCGGCCCATCGCCACGCGCTGACGCTGGCCGCCCGAAAGCTCGCGCGGCTTGCGCTCGAGCAGCTTGCCCAGTTCGAGGATTTCGGCGGCCGCCGCCACGCGCGAATCGATCGTCGAGCGGTCGAGCCCCTGCAGCTTGAGGCTGTAGCCCATGTTGCGCGCGACCGTCATGTGCGGATAGAGCGCGTAGTTCTGGAACACCATGGCGATGTCGCGATCCTTGGGCTCCACGCGATTGACCACCTTCTCGCCGATGGCGATCTCGCCCGACGTGATCGTTTCCAGCCCCGCGACCATGCGCAGCAGCGTGGACTTCCCGCAGCCCGACGGGCCGACGAGCACCATGAATTCGCCGTCCGCCACCTGCACGTCGATGCCGTGCAACACCTGTTGCGCGCCATCGTAAGACTTCGTGACGCCCCGTATGCTCAATGCCGCCATGCCGTCCCCCGAATTGCCTTCATGCTTATTTCTCCACGTCCACGAGGCCGCGCACGAACCAGCGCTGCATGGCCAGCACCACCACGAGCGGCGGCAGCATGGCGATCATCGTCGCGCACATCACGAGATGCCATTGCGTCGCTGCGTCGCCGCTCGAAATCATGCTCTTGATGCCCACCACGGCGGTCGTCATCGAAGCCGTGCTCGACATGAGAATCGGCCACAGATACTGGTTCCAGCCGTAAATGAACGTAATGACGAACAGCGACGCGATGTTCGTTTTGGAAAGCGGCAGCACGACGTCCCAGAAGAAACGCAGCGGCCCCGCGCCGTCGATACGCGCCGCCTCGATCAGCTCGTTGGGCAGCGTGAGGAAGAACTGGCGGAACAGAAACGTGGCCGTGGCCGAAGCGATGAGCGGCAGCGTGAGGCCCGCGTAAGTGTTCGTAAGATGCAGTGTGGCCGCGACCTGTACCGTGGGGAAAATGCGCACTTCCACGGGCAGCATGAGCGTCACGAAGATCAGCCAGAACGCGAGACGCCGGAACGGAAAGCGGAAAAACACGATCGCATAGGCCGAGATGATCGATATGGCGATCTTGCCCACCGAAATCACGAGCGCCGTGATGACGCTGTTCATGAGCATCACGCCGAACGGGCTCGCCGCGCTGCCCGTGCCCACGTTCCACACGGTGGCCATGTTCGCGAACAGATGCGTGCCCGGCACGAGCGAGAGCGGCACCGAGAAGACTTCTTTCTCGTTCATCGTGGCGGCGCAAAAAGCCACGTACACGGGAAAGGCCACCACCGCCACACCGAGCAGCAGCATGACGTGGCAGAACAGGTTGAAGTATTTGCGGTTCTCGACCATCAGTACTGCACCCGTCGTTCGATAAAGCGGAACTGGAAGATCGTGAGCGCGGTCACGATCACCATCAGCACGACTGACTGCGCGCCCGAACTGCCGATGTCGAGACCCCGGAAACCTTCGTCGAAGATCTTGTAGACGAGCGTGCGCGTGGCTTGGCCAGGCCCGCCGCCCGTTGCCGCGTCGATCACGGGGAAGGTGTCGAAGAGCGCGTAGACCACGTTCACCACGAGCAGAAAGAAGCTCGTGGGCGAAAGCAGCGGGAACGCAATGCCGAAGAAGCGCCGCACGGGACCCGCGCCGTCGATGGCGGCCGCCTCGAAGAGGGACTGCGGAATCGACTGCAGGCCCGCATAGAAGAACAGGAAGTTATAGCTGATCTGCTGCCAGACCGATGCGATCACAACGAGCGTCATGGCCTGGCCGGGGTTGAGCGCGTGATTCCACGTCACGCCGAAGCGTGCGAGCGCGAAGGTCACGAGACCGATGCTCGGGTTGAACAGAAAGCCCCACAACACGGCGGCAATGACCGGCGCGACCGCATACGGCCAGATCAGAAACATTTGATAAAAGCGCTTGCCGCGCGTCACGTGGTGCGCCATGGCTGCCAGCAGCAGCGAAATGGCGAGGCCGCCGAACGTGACGAGCGCCGTGAACACGAGCGTCGTCTGGACCGAGGCCAGATAGAGCGGATCGTGCAGGAGCCGCGTGAAGTTGGCGAAGCCGACGAAGACCGACGACGTGCCGAAGGCGTCCTGGGCCTGGGTGGACTGCAGGAGCGCCACCCCGGCCGGCCACAGGAAAAAGATCACGGTCACCGCCAGTTGCGGCCCGACGAGCAGGTACGGCAGCAGGCTCGCCCCAAAACGGGAGCGTTGTTCCATTGCGTCACTCTCCTCGAGTGGCGGCGTTCGGACGGCCGAGAACACCGGTTGAAGCGGCTTGTTGATCGAATTGAGCCGCTTCATGGGCGGCGCCGCGTTCGCATTCTAGCCGAGACTCGTGACAATACGGGCCAAAGCGCGGGCCAAAGCGCGGGGCAAAGCGCGGGGGAAAGCACGGGACTGGAGGCCGCGCTCGGGCGCCGGGAGCGGGATTGACGCGGGGAGGTATGGGGCGAGCGGGCTGCGCGGAGGTTGATCCGGCGCACAGCGTCTCCCGATCGCGAAAATAGCGGGGACGTCGCCGCCCCCTGACTTCATCGTTCGACTCGCCGCTCAGGCGAGTGCCGCCGCTGCGAATTTGCCCATGTCGGTGGCGGGATCGCGCCGCGCGTCGAGATCGAGCTTTACGCCCTTGCCAACGAGCTTCTTGCCGCACAGGAAATCGGGCATCGAATTGACGGCGTCGACCGCGAGCAGCACACGGTCCTTCAGGTAGTACACCGCGAAGCGCCGCGCTGCCGGGTCGCCGCGCACGATGGCCTCGTCATAGCCTTCGAGCAGGCCCACCGTCTGCAGCTTGAGGTCGTACTGATCGGACCAGAACCACGGCGCGTCGCACGCGGGACGCGGCTTGCCGACGATCGCGGCGGCCGCGAGCTTCGCCTGCTCCACCGCGTTGTGCACGCTTTCCAGTCGCCCCGCGCGGCCATAGTGCGCAAGCGGCCGATGCGCGCAATCGCCGATCGCGAAGACCTCCGGGTCGCTCGTGCGCGCGTCGTCGTCCACCTGAATACCGTTGGCGCATGTGATGCCCGCCGCTTTCGCGAGCGCCTCGTTCGGCAGGATGCCGATGCCGACCAGCGCGAGCGTGGCGGGGACGATCTCGCCGTCCGCCAGCTTCACGCCGGTGAGCTTGCCGCCCTCGCCCACGAGCGCCTCGATCTTCGCGTTCAGGCGCAGTTCCACGCCCTGCGCGCGATGCTCGTTCGCATAGAACGTGGAAACGGTCTCGCCCGTCACGCGGCCCAGCACGCGCGGCGCGGCTTCGAGCACGGTGACCCCGTGGCCGAGCTGGCGCGCCGCCGCGGCCGCTTCGAGGCCGATATAGCCGGCGCCGATCACCACGAGCTTCTCGCCCGGCTTCACGCGCTCGCGCAGCACGTCGGCGTCGGCGAGCGAGCGCAACGCGATCACGCCCGCGAGATCGTGGCCCGGCACCGTCAACGCGCGCGGTGTCGAGCCGGTGGCGAAAATCAGCTGGTCGTATTGAAGCTGGCTGCCGTCGGCGAGCGTGAGCGTGCGGCTCGCGCGGTCGAGCGACTGCGCGCTCGCGCCGAGCTTCAGTTCGATGCGCTGCTCGTCGTAAAACGCGCGCGGTTTGAGCCACAGGCGCTCGACGTCGGCCTCGCCCTTCAAATACGCCTTGCTGAGCGGCGGCCGGTGATAAGGCGGCACCGGTTCTTCGCCGACCAGCACCACGCGGCCGCCAAACCCATATTGCCGCAGCAGCGCCGCGGCATTGCCGCCCGCGTGCCCTGCCCCAACGATCACCACCGCGCTGCCGTCTTCCTGCATGTCCGCTCCCGCCTTTTTCCGCTTTCTACCCGTTAATTGATTCATTGCGCGCAGCGGTGGCCGCGACGCATAGGCGCGCTGGAAGCCTCGCGCCTATGGGCCGCCCGCGCCGTCCGCCGCGTCAGGAACGAGATCATCTCATGGTTCGCGCTTGCACAAGGCAATCAGTCGAAGGCGCGGTCGTTCGGCGCGGCATAGAGCGCGCGCAGTTGTTCGCTCATCGGAAACTCGAAATTCACGCGCTGGGGTGGCACCGGCTTCTCGAACCACTTCGCGTACATCGCATTGATTTCGCCATTCTTCATGAGCCCCGCCATGGTGTCGTTCACGAGCTGCCGGAACTCAGGGTCGCCGTTGCGCATCATGAAGGCATAGGCCTCCGACGATTGCGGCGTGCCCACGATCACCCATTCGGAAGGCTTCGCCGTGAGCGAGCGCGTGCCGGCGAGCAGCACGTCGTCCATCATGTAGGCCACTGCGCGGCCCGACTCGAGCGTGGCGCGCCCCTCGCCATAATCGCGCGCGCTGATGATGCGCATGTTCATCTGCTTGTCGATGTTCATGCGCCGCAAGATACGCTCGGACGTCGTGCCCTGGTTCGTGAGCACCGTCTTGCCCGCGAGATCGGCGAAGTCGTGAATGCGCGAGTCCTTGCGCGTGAGCAGGCGCGTGGTCGCGACGAAGAACGTATCGGAGAAACTCACCTGGGCCTGGCGCGCCTTCAGGTTCGTCGTGACGCCGCATTCGAGGTCCACGGTGCCGTTCTGCACGAGCGGAATGCGGTTTTGCGAAGTGACGGGAATGAAATGCACCTGCAAGTTCGGGCGCTTCGTCCTGAGCTTGACTGCGTCGATGACCTTGTCGCAGATGTCCTGCGAAAAGCCGATCACCTGGTGGTCGCCGACCACGTACGAGAACGGCACCGAGGTCTCGCGATGACCAATGGCGATGATATTCGCCGAGCGGATCTTCTCGAGCGTAGGCTGCGCGACCTGCGCGGCCGCGGGCTGCAGCAGACAGAGGCACGGCACGATGGCCCAGCAAGCCGGCGACAGCCGCTTCAGTCGGTTCATGGGTCGGTCCTCGTCGTTCGCTTCGTCTGCGGGGATCATCTTGCGCGGTCGAAGCATCCATTTGTCGCCACAATCGACCATCGCGCAACATGCGGGAAATACCAGGGGTACGAGCGAAGGCAGCGCTTCGATCAGGAAGATGATCGTAGCGAGAGGCAACAAATGTTGTCAATCGTCTGTAAGCAACAGGAAGATAGACGAAACCTCACCGGCCCGGGACCCGGCGCTAGAATCGTCGAACCGGGGGTCTCGACGACCCCCTTGTACTGGAGGACCGCGCGCCATGAATTCGACCCTGCTGCCCCGCCGCCCGCGCGTGTATCTCGCCGGCTTCGACGTCTTCCGGCGCGACGCGCTCGAGCACGGCGCACGCCTCGTCGCCGCGTGTGCGGAATTCGGCTTCGAAGGCGTCTATCCGCTCGACGCGCAAGCGCCCGCGGACCTCGACGGACCGCGCCAGGCCGCGTGGATCTATCGCGCGAACGTCGAATCGATCCGCGCCGCCGATATCGTGATGGCAAACGTCAACGACTTTCGTGGCCCCGGCGAGCCCGACTCCGGCACCGCCTTCGAGATCGGCTATGCGGCCGCGCTGGGCAAGGAAATCTGGGCTTACTCATCCGACGAAGGCACGCTCATCGAACGCGTGCCCTCCGTACCCGACGCGCAAGGGCGCGTGTGCGAACGCGGCTATCTGGTGGAAGATTTCGGCCTGGCGAAGAACCTGATGATCGCGTGCGCGGCGCGCCTCGTGCAGGGCGACGCGCGCGCGTGTCTCGAAGCCATGGCGCAGGGGCGCACGCCATAACCGCGTGCAAATGCGTGCGCCGGCGCCGGCGCCGGCAAAAAATTCAATGATGCATGGTGCTCATCGTGCTCATGCGCTGGAGCGCGCGAATGCGCGCCACCGCGGGGCGGTCCGTCACGGCGACTTGATAGAGCTTCGCGACATCGGCCTTGAGCGCCGTGCGTGAGCCGGCGTCGAGATACACCATGTGCCCCGATGGATAGAAGCGCGCGCTCAGGTTATCGCGCACCTTCTGGTCGAGCAGCGGCATCTTCTGCAGGTCGATCACGGTCTGGTAGAACGGAGTGACAAAGTCGTAGTAGCCGTTTGCCGAGAGCACGCGCAAATCCGGATTCAGCGCCATCACCGCCGCGAGATCGCCGGCCGTGTAAAGCACGATATTGCCCTGCGCGTCCACGCCCTTTTGCGCACCCGTCGGGTCGATATGGCCGAAGTTCCAGTTCTTGAATGCCTGATCGTTCAGGTCCGTGAACGACGAGTTCGTGCGGAACTTGAGTTGCTCGTTCAGATAGCTGTTCCACATCGCCGTATAGACTCCGCTCACCGCCGTCATGGTGGGATCGTTGCCGCCCGAGTTGGGGTCGATGTTGCCGGCAATGCCCGTGTCGATGGCGGTCACGCGGCCGTCGTACGAGCCGAGCGCCACGCCCTTGTCCTTCAGGAGGGAGATCAGAAAAAGCGAATTGCCATGGCTGTCGTACGAGGCGATGTCGAGATTCCACGACTCCAGCGTTTGCGTGTCGATGCCCGTGTATTGCGACAAGGTCTTGAGCGTGGCCGGAATGCTCTTGTCGTTCGGATCGGGAAACTTCGACAGCGCCTGCAAATAATCGGTGCGCGCGAATTGCGCGACCTGCGCGGCGAACGCCTGCAAGTCCTTCGGCGCGGGCGTCATGCCGAGGCGCTTGTGGTACCACGCGTCGGCGGCCGCCGTGGGCAGCGCGCCCACCGGATTGCCGGCTTGCGTGTAATCGAGAATCGACGACTGCAGCGTGATGCCGTTCAGATCCACGCCGTCCTCGTGCAGCCGGTAGGCCAGCACGCAACTGCGCGCCGTGCCATACGACTCGCCATAGAGAAACTTCGGCGAATTCCAGCGATCGTTCGCCGTGAGGTAGCGCTTGATGAACTGCTTGAGCGAATCCGCATCCTGATCCACGCCCCAGAAGTCGCGGTTGTGATGCGGCGCGATCGCGGCCGAATAGCCCGTGCCCACCGGATTGATGAAGATGAGGTCGCTCTTGTCGAGCAGGCTGTCCGGATTGTCTTCGAGCGTATAGGGCGCGGGCGGCGTGAAGCCCGGCATCGAGGTCTTGATGCGCTTGGGCGCGAACGAGCCGAGCAGCACGAACACGGAAGACGAGCCCGGGCCGCCGTTGTAGAAGAACGTGACGGGACGGTCCTGCGCCTGCACGCCGTCCTTCGTGAACGCCACGTAGAAGATCTTGGCGTCGGGCTGCGAACTGCTCGGATCGACCGTCACGAGGTGACCCGCCGTGGCCGTATAGGCGATGACTTCCTTGCCGATCTGGATCGCGTGATGCGTGATCGCGGCGTTCTCGGTCATGTCGGTGACGAAGTCGTCGGGACCGTTGCCGTAAGCGGTGGGATCGAAGCAAGGCTGATCGGCCTGGGAGCGATGCTTGCCGTTGCCGCTCGCGGGGCTGGCCCCTTGAGCGCCGCCGTTGCCCTTGGTGGACTGCGCTTCGTCGTTCATGTCGTCTCCACATTCTGTGTGTTCGCGTTCGAGACAGTGAATGCGACTTCGAATGCAACCTCTCATGCAACCCGCATCGCGCCCGCCGCTTGCCTCTCGTGCTCAGCGCGCGTCGCGGCGGCGTGCCGCGCTCATCCTACGCCGAGCCGAGCGCGGTTGCCACCTTGCTGCCCACCGGCGTGCCGAGGCCCGTGCAGGCGTCCCAGCCCGGCGCCGCCGAGAAGTCGCCATTGCTGCCGCTCGTCACGTCGTTGAAGGCGCCGGGCTGCGCATAGAGTTTCGCGTTCGCGAAACCGACGGGCGTGCCGCGCGCCGCGTTGATGCGCGCGATCAGCGCCGCCCACAGCGGCGCGACGGCGCTCGTGCCGCCCACCACCGTATCCGCGCCCGCCACGCGCACTTCGTAACCCGTGGCGGGATCGGCGTCGGCTGAGACGTCGGGCACGCCGCGCCGCACCAGCGCCCCCGCCCCGCCGCTGCCACGCACGACGCGCAGGCCCTTTTGCCAGTCCGGCAACGCGAACGTCGCGCTCACGCCGCCGCCGGTCGCGCCGTTATCACCTTCGCTCCACACGGTTTCCTGCGAGATGCGTCCGTTCGACGCCGCGATGTGCGTGCCGCCGCAACCGAGTGCGTAAGGGCTCGACGCGGGGAAGTCCACATGATCGGCGCCGTCGCTCACGCCGTCCGACGAGCCGCTGTCGCCCGAGGCCGTGCACACGGTCACGCCGAGCGCGACGGCCGTTTGCAACGCGTCGTTCAGCGCGCCGAGCGTTTGCTGCGACCACACCGACTCCGGCGCGCCCCAGCTGATCGAGATGACTGAAGGCTTACGCTGGCTGTCGTGCAGCGCGGCGCTCACCGCATCGACGAAGCCCGCCTCGCTGTTCGGCGCGAAATAGACGGCGATGAGCGCCCCGGGTGCCAGCGCACCGGCGATCTCCACATCGAGCGTGACTTCGGCGTCGGGGCCGTTGGGGTCGCCGGTCGGCGCGTTCGTCGCCTGATCGACGGACACGTCTTCCACGCGCGGCGCGCTCACGCCCAGCTCGCTGAAATAGGCGCTGAGGTCCGCCGTGTCATAGCCGCCGCCCATTTCGATCAGGGCAATGCATTGGCCGCCGCCGTCGCCCGCGGGAAAGCTGTATAGCTCCGCGAGCTGCAACGGCGTGAACGATCTGGTCACCGCTCGCGCGGCGCGGATTGGCGGGCGGATAGAGGCACCCGGTGCGCCCGGCGCGTCTGCCGGCGCATTGGTCAGACTCGTCGGCATGATGCGAAAGTGCGGCTGCGCCTTCGCACGATTGTCGAGCCCCACCACCGCGGTGACGACCTCGTGCATGTCTTCCGGCAAATGCAGGGGGCCGCTCGGCTGGTGAAAGTGATGGGTGGTTTTGCCGACCTGATGCTCGAAACGCTGCAGGTCGATGCCGAAGGCGGCGTTGTACTGCTGCACCGTGCCCGAGAGCACGACGCGGCGCGCCGAGGCATCGGCCTGATCCACGGTGAGCCCATGCGCGCTCGCGAACTGCTTGACGCGCTCGCTGTCGGCAGCGCTGGCGCCAAAGCGCCGCTCGTATTCCTCGCGCGAAACCGGCTGCGCGGCGGGGTCGTTCGCGGCGAGCCGGTCCACCAGCTCGTGAAATTCTGCCGACGCCTGACGCCGCAGGATCAGCACGACCCTGAAGCGCTCCGCCGGGTCGCAAGCGCCGACGCACTGCGCGCCGGCGGGCGCGGGATGTTCACTGCCTGCCACGGGTAGGTGCCTGGTCATGGCCGGTTGCTCCTCCTTGAAGCGCGTGCCTGGATTCTGGTCTTCGGACACGCGTTGAATGACGGGAGTTCCGCGCGCCAAACCGGCCCGGAATGCCGTACGAAATCGTTGGAATATTCACGCAGCATGGCCGCCGCACGAGCGGCCCACCACGCGGCACGAACGCAAACGACGCGCTGCGCGCATTCGGCATGCCCGCCAGAACCGTTATACACCGGTGACGATTGCAAAGTTGTCACGGCGACGCGGGAAGGCCAGGTCGCGGAGGAACGTTGGGGAGGTAATGCGAGATGGGCGAAACGCGCGCGGGCGTCGAGCCCGCGCGCATGAAGTACCCCGTAGCGTGGTTGTGCCGCTATGGAGTTTTATGCCGCCGCGGGCAGCGCCGCCGGCAGATGCGCTTGCAGATACGCTTCGAACTCGTCCTTGACTTCCGGATGGCGCAGCGCGAACTCCACCGTCGCCTTCAGGTAGCCGAGCTTGCTGCCGCAGTCGAAACGCGTGCCCATATAGCGGTATGCGAGCACCTGTTCTTCGGTGAGCAGCGACTGCAAGCCATCGGTGAGTTGAAGCTCGCCGCCTGCGCCCGGCTTCAGTGCGCGCAGATGTTCGAAGATCGTGGGCATCAGCACGTAGCGGCCCACCACGCCGAGATTCGACGGCGCGACTTCCGGCGCCGGCTTTTCGACGATGCCCGACAGCTTGAACACATCCTCTTCCCACTCGCGGCCGTCGACGATGCCGTACGACGCGCTGTCTTCACGCGCGATCGATTCGACGCCCACCACCGAGCTGTGATAGTGATTGAACGTGTTCACGAGCTGCTTCATGACCGGCGTGTGGCTGTAGAGCAGGTCGTCCGCGAGAATCACGGCGAACGGCGCGCCGCCCACGAGCTTTTCCGCGCACAGCACGGCGTGGCCGAGACCGAGCGCCTCGGCCTGGCGCACGTAGAAGCAGTCCACATTGGCTGGCTTGATGCTGCGAACGACGTCGAGCAGCTTTTGCTTGTTGCGGGCTTCGAGTTCGCATTCGATCTCGTACGACTTGTCGAAATGGTCTTCGATCGCGCGCTTGCTGCGACCGGTCACGAAGATCATTTCGGTAATCCCCGCAGCGATCGCCTCTTCCACCGCGTACTGAATGAGCGGCTTGTCGACGATCGGCAGCATTTCCTTCGGGCTCGCCTTGGTGGCGGGCAAGAAGCGCGTCCCAAGGCCTGCAACAGGAAATACCGCTTTGGTTACTTTCAGCATGATGTCCATTCCCAGATCGTTCGTTTGAGTCTCGGTCTCGCAGCGAGGCAAGCCGACTTCCCCGAGGTTCTGCCGTGGCAGATTCTTGTATTGAATAAGATTGTTTAGCGCCCTTTAAGGAATAAAAAAAGGCCAATAAATTCGGATTACGCGATTCCAGCATAACACCGGAAATTATTACCATTCATCCTGGATAATTCCAGGCAGATCGGCATGAATTTCCTGCTCGGGTCTTCTGTCAATGACGCGTCTTGTTCGGGGCGCAGGCTACTCCGCTTCGTCAACGGGCGGCAATGCGCCGGAGCGCGTGCGTGCGCGCCGGATGGGCTCGTTGCGCAACGCCTCGCGATACGCGGACACCCCCACGAGTATCAACAGCACGGCCACGCCGGCCAGCAAGTGCAGGTTCATCGGATTCTCCAGCGACCATAGTCGATCACGCTCAAACTAGCATTCCAAATTCGATAAATAAACCGCTTTGTTTTTCAATCCATTTATTTCTCCATTTATCGCTTCCGTATGAATACATTTTGAAAATCTTTTGCTTACTTCCCTCGCGCGCGCGCCCCTAAGATCGGCGGATACTCTCCCCAAGGACCGGCCGACACCGATGAGCGATCCCGTACTCCAAACCGCCATGCCGCCTGCATCCGCCCTGCCCGCCGCTGCTGCTCCTGCAGCGCGGCCGGTGGCTGCGGCCCGCGAGCTTGCCGGCGAGCATCTGATCGAAGCCCTGCGCGGCTTTGCGGCCTTGCTGGTGGCCTATTTCCATTGCCGCCAGGTCACCTGGATCGGCATGGGCGCGTTCCACCAGCTGCACGCCAGCCTCGCGAGCCCCGGGACGCTGGCCGCGTGGCTGACGTTCCCGATTGCGTGGGGATCGGCGGGCGTGCCGATTTTTTTCGTCATCAGCGGCTATTGCATTCACCGCAGCGGCGCCGCGCGGCTCTTCTCGAACCCCGATTTCCGGCTCGACGCGCGGCAGTTCTGGTTGCGCCGCTTCGTGCGCATCTATCCGGTGCTGCTCGCCGCATTGCTGCTCACGCTGGCTGTGGATTCGGTCAGCCTCTCGCTGCTTCCTGTGAGCCACAAGATCAATGAGATCGGGGTGCGTGATTTCTTCGTGAACCTGTTCTCGCTGCAAGGCGTGGCTGGTAAGACGTATGGTTCGAACGGCGCGCTCTGGACTCTTTCGCTCGAGGTGCAGTTCTACCTGCTGTATCCGCTGCTCTTTGCTGCTCGCCGCCGGTTTGGGTTGAACGTCGTGCTCGTTGCCGTGGCCCTCATCAATGTCGTTTCCGCGTTGACGCTCGAGCGGCATGACATCATCGTTTTCACTTCGTACTGGTTCTCGTGGATGCTCGGTGCGTGGATCGCCGAAGTGCGTTTGCGCGGGTCTTCTGGCTTTCGGTTCGCCTATCCTGCTGCGGCGCTCTTTGCTGTCGCCGGTTGCGTGGCGTTTCACTTCGGGCAGTTTGGGGCGTTTCAGCTTTGGGCCTGCGCTTTCGCCTGCTATTTCGTCAAAGCGCTTGCGCGGCCTGCGCCCGCTTCCCCTGGCTTTCTGCAGTCGCTGTTCTCCAGGATCGGCGATTTCAGCTACTCGCTCTATCTCATTCACTTGCCGCTCTTCGTATTGCTCGGCTCGCTATTGTTCCGCTCGGAGCTGCAGTCTTCGATATGGCCTTCGTTCGGCTTCACGCTGGCCGTGATTCCCGTTGCCTGGGTGTTCTATCGGATCTTCGAAAAGCCCGCGCTTCATGCTGCTGCTCGGCTTAGGAAGCGGGTCGTCGCTTGATCCTCTTTGGCCACTTTGGCCGCTTTGGCCACTTTGGCCTTTCCTTGTTTTCGCGGCGGTATGCCTGGGTTGCCCCTGTGCGGGGCGGCACCTACTTTCTTTGCGGCGGCGGCAAAGAAAGTAGGCAAAGAAAGCCGCTCAAACCGCCAGCGCCTGCCACAGTTCACATCTCGACGTAAATGGTGAATGGCTCCGGAGCGTCTGTCACCTCGCACCTTCAAAGGTAGTGACAAGGCGCTCATCCTTCCGGCGGCGCTGCGCGCGCCGAATGGCATAACC
>NZ_JBFRCN010000039.1:0-87728 GCF_040965835.1 Paraburkholderia sp. BR10872 | reverse complement strand
ACAAGCGAAAATAGCCAAACAGCAAGTCGCTGATTTCGTTGGATATTGTAACGGGGGCGGGTCGCAAGCCCGCATCAGGGCAAGACCGACCTACCGTCGCAAAATGCGTGAAAATCAAGGGTACGCCATTGGGGGCTCCATTGGCACGGGCCTGTTCGTGGCCACGGGCGCATCGATATCGCAGGCAGGCCCCGGAGGCGCGATCCTTTCGTACATGGTGATCGGCCTGATGGTCTACTTCCTGATGACGAGCCTCGGCGAGATGGCGGCGTTCATGCCTGTTTCGGGCTCGTTCGCCGCGTACGGTGCAAAGTTCGTCGATGAAGGCTTCGGTTTCGCCATCGGCTGGAACTACTGGTATAGCTGGGCCGTGACGATCGCCGTCGAACTGGTCGCGGCGCAGCTCGTGATGGGCTACTGGTTCCCGCACGTGCCGGGCATCTGGTGGAGCGCGCTCTTCCTGGCTGTGGTTTTCTCGTTCAACGCGTTGTCGGTTCGCGGCTTCGGCGAGGCCGAGTACTGGTTCGCGTTGATCAAGGTGCTGACCGTGCTTGCGTTCATCGCGATCGGCCTCCTGATGATTTTCGGCATCCTGCATGGCGGCCCCAGCAACGGCTGGGAAAACTTCACGATCAAGGATGCGCCGTTTGCCGGCGGCTGGAGCGCGATGCTCGGCGTTGCCATGATTGCGGGCTTTTCGTTCCAGGGCACGGAGATGATCGGCGTGGCGGCGGGTGAAGCAGAAAATCCGGGCTCGACGATTCCGCGTGCAGTCAAACAGATATTCTGGCGCATCCTGCTTTTCTACGTGCTCGCGATTTTCGTCATTGGCGTGCTCGTTCCCTACACGGATCCCAACCTACTGAAGAGCGACGTGACAGATATCGGCGTGAGTCCATTTACGCTCGTCTTCCGGCGTGCGGGTCTTGCCTTCGCGGCCGGCGTGATGAATGCGGTCATCCTCTCCGCCGTGCTGTCCGCCGGCAATTCCGGCATGTACGCGTCGACCCGCATGCTGTACAACCTCGCCATGGAAGGCCGCGCGCCGCGGCTGTTCGCGAAGCTCTCGGCAGGCGGCGTGCCGCGCAACGCATTGTATGCGACGACTGCGGTCGGGGCACTGTGCTTCCTCTCGTCGCTCTATGGCGATAAGACGATGTACCTGTGGTTGCTGAACTTGTCGGGTATGGCGGGATTCATCACGTGGCTCGGCATTGCGGTCAGCCATTATCGATTCCGCAAGGGATTCCTGAAGCAGGGCTATCGCCTCGAGCAACTGCCGTATCGCGCGAAATGGTTCCCGTTCGGCCCGATTCTCGCCGCCGTGCTGTGTACCGTCGTCACGCTCGGCCAGAACTATCAGGCTTTCCTTGCCAATAAGATAGACTGGGTAGATGTGGCCGCGACCTATATCGGCCTGCCGCTCTTTCTCGTGGTCTGGTTGGGCTACTCGATCGTGCGCAAAAGCCGGCTGGTTCGCTACGAAGACATGGAGATCGCGCCGTGGATCGAACGCCAGATGGCGGCTTCGTCCGAGACTTCGTCGAGCGCCGGTTATCCTGGCAGCATCGCTATCCAGGCGAATCAGGTGAAGGCGGCTTCGGACGTTTGATCCAGTACTGCGGCGTCGACTTTCTCCTGTCTTCCTTTCGCACATCGAAATTCTGTAATCGCATGAAAAATTACTACGAATCCACCGTCTCTCGCCCGTCCTACCCGCAACTGAGCGGCAAGACAGATACGCAAATCTGCATTGTCGGCGGCGGCCTCGCCGGCCTGAATACCGCGCTCGGGCTAGTCGAGCGCGGCGTGCGCGACGTCGTCGTGCTCGATGCCGAGCGCGTGGGCTTTGGCGCATCGGGCCGTAACGGCGGCTTCGTGTTCGGCGGTTACAGCCTCGATAATGCCGATCTGCTGCGCACGCTCGGGCACAGCCAGGCGCGCTCCCTGTACCGGCTCACGGTCGACGCCGTGGACCTGATCCGCACGCGCATCGCGCGCTACGGCATCGATTGCGAGATCGTCGATCGTGGCGTCATGCTTGCGAACTGGTTCGATGATCCGTCGCGGCTCGACGCCACGCGCACGCTGATGAAGCGCGATTTTGGCGTCGACTGGGAGCCGGTGACGAAGGACGCATTGCGCTCGCAGTTGAAGACCACGCGTTATCACGGCGGACTCTTCGAGCCCAACGCTTTTCATTTCCATCCGCTGAAGTACGTGCTCGGTGTGGCGAACGCCGCTGCGCAGGGCGGCGCCCGAATCTACGACCAATCGCCGGTGCGCGCGATCGAGCGGAACGGCGCGGGCTTCGTCGTGCGCACGCCACATGGCAGCGTGACGGCGAAGGATGTCGTGTTCGCCGGCGGCGGCTATGCGCGCGGCGTCGCACCGCGTATCGAGCGCGCGGTATTGCCGATCGCGACCTACGTGATCACCACCGAGCCGCTCGGCGCGCGCCTGGCCGATGCGATCGACGCACCCTACGCGGTCTACGACACGCGCTTCGCGTTCGACTATTACCGGCCGCTGAAGGACACGCGCATTCTTTGGGGTGGCCGGATCTCGGTGCTCGACCGCGGCCCGGAAGCCATCGCGCGATTGCTCAAGCGCGACCTCGCACGCGTGTATCCGCAACTGGCGGATGTGAAGATCGAACACGCGTGGGGTGGCTTGATGAGCTACGCGCGGCACAAGATGCCGCAAATCGGTCGAGACGCCGACGGCGTCTGGCATGCCATCGCGTTCGGCGGCCACGGCATGGCGCCCACCACGGTTGCGGGCGAGACGCTTGCCGACGCCTTGGCGCTGGGCGTGCCGGTGCCCGAAGGCTTTTCCGCATTCAGCCTGACGCGCACCTTCGGCCTCGCGGGCCTCGCGGCCGCACAATTGACGTACAGTGCTTTCCAGGCGCGCGATGCGCTGGCTGGATACCGCCACTGAGTCCCGCATTCACTTCGCGCAACCCGATGCCTGCTGCGAGGCCGGGTTGCCTGCGCGGGTTACGTATTCGACGGCGTCAGTGAATACAGGAGCCGATGCGCCGATTCGTGAAGAAGAATGAGCGCCCGTTTTATTGGGCATTCTTCACGAAGGCAGCATACAGCCATGCAGCAATCCGCGCCCGAGATGAAACTGCGCGGCAACGCCTGCTGCATGCAACCGCTCGACGTAAAAATTGCCATCGTCACGCAAGGGATCGAATTCGGCCACGGCCACGAAAGCCGGCGGCATGCCGGCGAACGACGCTATGGCACGCCTGTATCAGGCTTTTGTCGAGGCGATAGCGCACTTCCTGGGCCCGCTGGAGCCGTACACTCAGCCGCTCCGCGCGCGGGGTGTGCCGCTGTGCTGGAATCCGCATGTTCGGTGCGGTTTGTTGTCAAGACGCGTCTATTTCGGCTCCCTATACTCGCCTGACATTGCCCGGCGCCACGCCACTCCCCCTTCTGGGAGGCAAGCCATGTCGACGATTCCAGCACGCATAGAACGCATGCCGTATTCGAGCTTTCATCGGCGATTGTTGTGGCTGGGAGGGCTTGGCTATGTGTTCGATGCGATGGATGCCGCCGTGCTGGCCTTCATGCTGCCGGTGCTGCGCACGCAGTGGCATCTGAGCAGCGTACAGACCGGCGTGCTCGGCAGCGGCACCTTCATCGGGTATTTCTTCGGCGCCGCGCTCGCCGGCATCCTCGGCGACGTGATCGGGCGGCGCACGGTCATGGTGTGGGCGCTGATCATCTACTGCATCGCTTCGCTCATTAGCGCCGGGGCGCAGGACTGGCCGTTCTTCATGGCGATGCGCATCGTAGCCGGCGTTGGCACCGGCGCGGAAAGCGCCATCGTGGCGCCGTTTCTCTCCGAGTTCGTGGCGCGCAAGTATCGCGGCACGTTCACCGGCAGTCTGGCGGCGTTCTTTTCGTTCGGCTTCGTCGCCGCCGCGGTGCTCGGTTATCTGGTCATCCCGCTGGCACCCGATGCCTGGCGCGTCGTCTCGGTGATCACCGCGCTGCCGGTCGTCATGCTGCTGTGGTGGCGGCGTGCATTGCCGGAGTCGCCGCGCTGGCTCGATACGCGCGGCAGAACCGCAGAAGCCGCGGCGATCGTCGACAAAATGGAAGCGGAGGTGCGCGCCAACGGCTTGCAGCTCGAACCGCTGCAAGCGCACGAGCCGGCCGCGCCGGCGACCGCGGGGCGCGGCACGCCGCTCGGCAACCTCAAGGCGCTCTGGTCGCGCGAACTGGCGAGCATCACCGCGATGGCCTGGCTCATGTGGCTGTCGATCACGTTCAGCTACTACGCGTTCTTTACGTGGATTCCCGGCTTGCTGGTGCAAAGCGGCATGACCATCACGCGCAGCTTTTCGTATTCGCTCGTCATGTACCTCGCGCAAATCCCCGGTTATTTTTCGGGTGCGTGGCTCAATGAAAGGATCGGCCGTCAGGCCACCATCGCGAGCTACATGGCCCTGGGCGGCCTCTCCGCGCTGGGACTCGCGCTCACCCACGGCAATGCCGAAATCCTGACCGCGGGCTTCCTGCTGTCGTTCTTCATGAACGGCACGTATGCCGGTGTCTACGCTTTCACGCCCGAAGTGTTCCCGACCGACGTTCGTGCGACCGGCATGGGCGTCGCTTCGGCAATCGGGCGCCTGGGCGCGATCGCCGCGCCGATCCTCGTTGGCTATCTCTACCCGCGCCTCGGCTTTGGCGGGGTTTTTGGCGCCACGACGCTGGTGCTGATCATCGGCGCGCTCGCCGTTCTGATCATGGGCGTACCCACGCGCGGCCGCTCGCTCGAAGAAATTGCCGCCATGCGCATGAAGCGCTCGGAGTCGGCGCATGACACGCTCGCGCGAGGCAACCAAAGGAGGAACGTATGAACCGCATCCTGTTCAAGAACGGTGCTTTGCTCGATCCGCTGCAAGGCGCTTTGCAGCCGGGCCACAATCTGCTGGTGGAAGGCGACACGATCAAGGCAATGTCGACACAGCCGATTGACGTGCACGACGCGCAGATCTTCGATCTCGCAGGAAAGACCCTCATGCCGGGCCTGATCGACCTGCACGCGCATATGGTCGCGACACAGTTCGACTTGCCGGCCCAGGCACGAATGCCCAACGTCTTCGTCACGCTCAAGGCGGTTCCGATCATGCGCGGCATCTTGCGGCGCGGATTCACGACCGTGCGCGATGCGGGGGGCGCCGGCTTCGCGCTGAAGCAATCGATCGAAATGGGCCTTGCGCAGGGGCCACGCCTGTTCGTTGCCGGGCGTGCGCTCAGCCAGACCGGCGGCCACGGCGACGTGCGCGCGCGCTCGGACTTCATCGTCGGCGACGCGCCGTGCAACTGCTGCGTGCGCGTCGGGGCCTTGAGCCGCGTGGTCGATGGCGTCGACGCGTTGCGCCGGGCCGTGCGGGAAGAACTGCAGATGGGCGCCGACCAGATCAAGATCATGGCCTCGGGCGGGGTCGCGTCGCCGACCGATCCGGTCGGCGCGCTCGGTTACTCGGAGGACGAGATCCGCGCGGTCGTCGCCGAAGCCCACGCGCGCGGCACTTACGTGATGGCGCATGCCTATACGCCCGAATCGATGCAGCGTGCGGTGCGCTGCGGTGTACGCACCATCGAGCACGGCAATCTGATCGACGCACCGACCGCCGCGCTGATGTCCGAGCACGGCGCGTACGCGGTGCCCACGCTGGTGGCCTACGAAGCGTTGCATCTGGAAGGGGAGCGCTACGGCTTGCCCCCCGAGAGCGCGGCCAAGATCGACATCGTGCGCGAGGCCGGCTTGCAGTCACTGGAAATATTCAAACGCGCCGGGGTCAAGATGGGCTTTGGCACCGATCTGCTCGGCCCATCGCATCGCATGCAAAGCGACGAGTTCACGATTCGCGCGCAAGTCCTGACGCCTGGGGAGATCATCAGCAGCGCCACCACCATCGGCGCCGAAATCCTCGGCATGACGGGCAAGCTGGGACGCCTGGCACCGGGCGCCTATGCCGACGTGCTGGTGGTCGATGGCGATCCGCTGCGCGACCTGAGCTGCCTCGGCGGCCAGGGCGATCACATTCCGCTGGTGATGAAGGGCGGACACGTCGAGTTCAACGAATTGCGTTGAAGCGGTCAAGGCATGCTAGCCGAATTGGCAGACAGGCTGGCACTTGTGCGGACATCACTAGTGAATATTCCGGGTTGCAATCTCGCCGCTGGAAAGCACAACTCCATGCCGCTCACACGCAGTTTCACGCGTCGCATCAATTTCCTGCAGCGTGCGTGCCGAATCCCATCCTAGCGCCTGTGCTGCAATCGCGGAGACTTCCAGCAACAATGCGTTCGTCAGATGCCCTGAGATCGCAATGGTCGTGCGGCGGAACACCAGATCCGCGAGATGCGTCACCATATCTTGCTCGCAAAGGTATCGGATTTCATGGGTCGTATACGCCGCCTTGCCCGTGAGCGAATGATCCGCGCGTCCGTCCTGCGCATGCGCGCAGTACGCGGCGACCGCCGCAGCCGCTGTGCCATAGCGGGCGAAAAGCGTCTCGGCCCGTGCGGCCGGAAGAGTGTGGCGTTGTGCGAGCGCGCCGATCCACGCGTCCCGTTTGCCTGCATCGTGCGGATAATCACGGCCGCCGCCGATCGGCTCGTGGCGCGTGCTGATCCTGCGTGAGCGTTCGAGGCGTCCGAGCACATCGTCGGCGACGGATTCCGCAAATCCGCGAAAGGTCGTCCATTTGCCGCCCACCAGCGACAGCACCGAGATCTGCGTACCCGGCAGGTGATCGACGTGCACCACATGATCGCGGCTCACATCGCCCGGATTCGCAGCGTCTGAATAAGGCAGTGGCCGCACGCCGCTATAGCGGAAGGCGATATCCGATTGCTTGAGATCCACACGGGGAAAGACTTCGCGCAAGACGCCGAGCATATAGGCGACCTCGTCGTCCTCGCAGCGCACGCCGTCCGGATCGTCGACCCGGATATCGGTCGAGCCGATGAGCAGCTTGTCCATGAACGGATAGATGAGCGAAATGCGGCCGTCCTTCGAGCCGTAGTACACCATGCGGCCGCGCAGTTGCGCATGGAGTTCGGGATGGTCGACGATCAAATGCGACCCCTTCGCTCCGCCGATATATTTCCGCTCGATCCCGAACGCAGCATTGACGCTGTCGATCCACGCGCCGCCCGCATTGACGACGATCGCGGGCTCCGTGGCAATGCGTTCTTGCGTCACGAGATCACGCAGCCATACGACGCCGCTCTCCACGTGATCGACACTCACGTAATTGGCTGCGGCAGCGTGCTCGCAGGCAGCGAGACCATCGGCGACGAGTTCGAAGTTCAGCCGTTCGGCTTGCGTCACTTTGGCGTCGTAATACGTGGCAGTCGCCTTGATCGCAGGATCGAGCAGCGGCAGGCTCTGCAGCGACTGCTTTCTGAGCGCGAAACGGTGCCGCGGCATCGTGCGGTCATGCCGGCCGAGAAAGTCGTACATCGCCAGACCGATCTTCGAGATGACCGCGCCGCGATCGGCGAGCTTTGCCTTCATGCCGAAGAAGCGGCGCGCGGACGCGATCATGCCGCCGAAGTACGAGTGAATCGGCAATACGGTTTCGAGCGGCCGCACAAAGTGCGGCGCGTTTTTCAGCAGCAGGTTGCGCTCCAGCGTGGATTCGGCCACGAGGCGAAACTCGCCGGTTTCGAGGTACTTCACGCCGCCATGGATGAGCCGCGACGGCGCGCTGCTCGCCCCCGAAGCGAAATCCGTCTTGTCGATCAGCAGGCAGTCGACGCCTTGCAATGAGAGGTCGCGAAAGAGGCCCGCGCCGTTGATGCCGCCACCGACAATCAACACGCTGACCTTCGGCCGCTGCCTCACGCGGTCGAGAAAGAATTTGCGGTTTCGTTCTGTCATCGTTGCGCTCCCCTTTCAGTGCGCGATGGCCGCATGATCGAGCGCGGGCCACAAAGGCTGCATGGCTGCCGTGAGCCGCGACCAGAGCGCATACGCCTCGTCGAGTTGGCCATGTCGTTGGGTGTCCGGAACGTACGTGTGCGCGACCCGGCACGCGCGCGCGGTCGCTTCGGAAAGCGAGGCGAAAACGCCCACGCTGACACCGGCGCAGAGCGCAGCGCCAAGCGCGCTGGCCTCCCGACTCTCGGGAATATCGATCGCGACGCCGAGGACATCGGCGAATAGCTGGGCAAGCAGGGGACTCGACGAGCCTCCGCCAGTCAGCCCGGCCCGACGCGCAGGAAACGCGCTCGTCAATGCTTCGACGTGCCAACGGTGATTGAACACCATGCCTTCGAGCACGGCCCGCGCCAGATGCGCGCGACGATGCCACGAGCGTATGCCGAAGAACGACGCACTCGCCGGTTGCTCGAACGGCGAGCCGAACAGGAACGGATGAAACATGACCGAACTCGGCTCCGCGAAGGCCGCTTGCACTTCGTCGCCGATCAGGTCGAACAGCGAGCAGCCGCGCCGCGCGGCTTCCTGCGTTTCGTGCTGAAAGAGTTCGCGCAACGCCCAGTCGATGTTGCTCGATGAAGCAGGCGAGATGGACATGTTCATCCACTGGCCGGGGCGCGTGCCATTGCGGCATGACCAGCGCGGATCCCGTTGCGGTCGATCGGAGAGGATTTCGTTGATGCTGAACGTGCCCGCCGTAATCGAAACAACACCCGGCTCGATGTTGCCCATGCCGAGCGCGCTCGACGTGACATCGTGCAGCCCGCAGGCAACCGGCGTGCCTTCCTTCAGCCCGGTCTGCGCGGCGGCCCGCGCGGTGACCCGGCCGGCGGGCGCTGCCGAAGCGATGATCTGCGGCCGCGCATGACCGATCGACGTCAGGCCGTAGAGCGCCAGGACTTCGTCGCTGTAAGTCTGCGTATCGACATCGGTGAAGGACGAACTCGCTTCGGTCGGATCGGTGGCCGGCACGCCGGTCAGGCACAGACGCAGCCAGTCCTTGCAAAAGAGCACGTGGCCGATCTTCGCAAAGCGCTCTTGCTCGTTGAACTGGATCCACTTCAGCAGGCTCACCGCGGCGTAGGGATAGGGCTGCTGTCCCGTCAGCGTCAGCGCTTTTTCGAGCACGCCTGCCTCACGCCAGCGCTCGGTTACCTCGAATGCGCGACTGTCGAGCGACAGGACACCCGGTCCGAGCGGCGCGCCGGCGCTGTCGACGAGATAGAGCCCGTCGCCGTGCCCGGTCACGCCCACGGCCGCAATCGAGTCCGGCGGAATCTCGTGCAACGCATCGCGGATGGCGCCGCAGGCCGCTGCCCAAACCTCTTGCATGTCCCGTTCGACGTGTCGCGCGCGCGGTTGGCGCTGCTCGACCCGCCGGCTTCCCACCGCGACGGTGCGTCCGGATGTGTCAAAGACGACGGCCTTGGTGGCGGTCGAACCGCTGTCGACGCCGAGTAAATAGCGCTCCATCGTGTCTCCATGCTGTTTTTTGATGCGTTGCAACAGCTTCCTTTCGGCCCATCGGGCAGGCGAAGACCACCCAGGGTTATCGCGGATGGCAGCCGGGGAAAGGAATGCTTACCTTGAGGTCACTGAAATAAATTTCAACACACGAAAAAAATATCACTTTTCGTGGGTGCATGGAGACAACATGACGAAAATCGTCGGAAAGCGTGATGCCGAGGACAGCCTTGCGATACGCGCGGCCTGGTTGCACTACGCAGCCGGGCAGACCCAGGCCGATGTCGCGTCCCGACTCGGCGTGAGCAGCGTCAAGGCGCACCGGTTGATCACGCGCGCCAATCAGAGCGGCGCGATCAAGTTCACGATCGACGGCGATGTCGCCGAGTGCGTCGTGCTCGAAGCCGAACTGGCCCAGCGCTATGGCCTGAGTTATTGCGAAGTGGTGCCGGATCTGCACGAAGGCGACTTGCCGTTGCGTGCGTTGGGGGTCGCGGGGGCGTACTTCCTGCAACGCGAGATCGCGGCGCGCCAGGACGGCGTGATCGGCATCGGACACGGGCGCACGCTCGCCGCCGTGGTCGCGAACATCCCGCGCATGGACGCAGGCACGGTGCGTTTCGTGTCGCTGCTCGGCGGCGTGACGCGCAAGTACACCGCGAATCCGTACGACGTCATCCACAAGCTCGCCGACCAGACGGGCGCGGTGTCGTACGTGCTGCCGCTGCCGTTTTTCGCCAATACCGCGGAGGATCGCGAGGTGCTGCTCTCGCAGCGTGGCGTGCGCGAAGTATTCGATCTCGCGGCGCATGCGGATTTGATGGTCGTCGGCATCGGCTCGGTGGACGAGGACGCGCAGCTTGTCGCGTCGCAGATGATCGAGCCGGCCGAAATCGAGGAAGTGCGCAGCAAGGGCGGCAAGGGCGAACTGCTCGGCCATTTTTTCAGCGACGCCGGCGAATCCGTCGAAACGTCGCTGGCGGCGCGCACGGTCGCGCCTCCGTTGGCCGATCTGACGAGCCGGCGCATTGTGGCCATTGCCGGAGGCGCGTCGAAGATCGCGGCCATCCGCGCCGTCCTGAAGAGCGGACTCCTTAGCGGCTTGATCACCGACGAGGCCACGGCGCTGGCGCTGAATGGCGACCCTGTCGCGACGGAAGCGCCGTGATGGACAAGGTCATGGGCACAGTCACGGGCAACGCGGCACGAGATCTCCTCGTCGGCATCGACGCGGGCACCTCGGTCATCAAGGCCGTGGCCTTCGATTTGTCGGGACGGCAGATTGCCGTGGCCTCGCTGCCCAATCGCTACACGACCAGCGCCGATGGCGCGGCGACCCAGTCGCTGGCGCAAACCTGGGCCGATTGCGCGCAGACCTTGCGCGATCTCGGCGAGCAGGTCGAGGGCCTCGCGCAGCGCACGCAGGCGCTGGCGGTCACGGGCCAGGGCGATGGCACGTGGCTCGTCGGTGCGGACAATCAACCCGCAAGCGATGCCTGGCTGTGGCTCGATGCGCGCGCCGCGAACACGGTGCGCGCCTTGCAGGAAGGCCCCGCAAGTCGCGCGCGCTTCGAGGCGACCGGCACCGGGCTCGCCGCATGCAGCCAGGGCGCGCAGATCGCGCATATGGCCGCGACGATGCCGGACGTGCTGGCGCGCGCCGAAGTCGCGCTGCATTGCAAGGACTGGCTGTATCTCAATCTCACCGGCGTGCGCGCGACCGATCCGTCGGAGGCCAGCTTCACCTACGGCAACTTTCGCACGCGCCGCTACGACGACGCGGTCATCGACGCACTCGGCCTGAGCGCGCGGCGCGGCCTGCTGCCCGAGATCATCGACGGGACCGAACTCACGCATCCGCTCTCTGCGCAGGCCGCAGCCGAGACGGGCCTGCTGGCCGGTACGCCCGTGTCTCTCGGCTTCGTCGATATCGTGCTGACGGCGCTGGGCGCGGGCATCCACACCGAAGGCGCGGCGGGCGCGAGTTGCTCGATCGTCGGCTCGACGGGCATGCACATGCGGGCCATGCGCAACGAGAACGTGCATCTGAACGCGGAAGGCACGGGCTATGTCATCGCGTTGCCGTTGCCGGGCATGTCGGCGCAGGTGCAGTCGAACATGGCGGCCACGCTGAACGTCGACTGGGTGCTCAATCTCGCCTGCGATCTGCTCACGCAGTTCGGCACGAGCCTCTCGCGCAGCGACCGGATCAAATGCATCGACGGCTGGCTGCAGGAAGGGCGGCCGGGCTCGCTGCTGTATCACCCGTATATCTCGGATGCGGGCGAACGCGGGCCGTTTGTCGAGCCCAACGCGCGTGCGGACTTCATTGGACTGACGAGCGAAAGCCGCTATCCGGACCTGGTCCGCGCCGTGGTCGAAGGGCTCGGAATGGCCGCACGCGACTGCTACACGTCGATGGGCATACCCATGCCTGACGAGCTACGCCTGACCGGCGGAGCGACGCGTTCGCGCGCGTTGCGCGGCGTGCTCGGCGCCGTGGTCGGCGCGCCCACGCGGATCTCCACCCGCGAGGAAGCGGGCGCGGCCGGTGCGGCCATGATGGCTGCGGTTGCGCTCGGCGTGTACCCGAACATGAATGCGTGCATCGCCGAATGGGTGACGCCGCTGCTGGGACGGCCCGAGTCGCCCGATGCGGAATTGACCCGCTTGTACGCGCAACTTTTTCCCGCGTATCGCAAGGCACGCGAGGCGCTGGTGCCGACGTGGGCGGAAACGGCCCGATTGCTGAAATCCCGCCATCGGCCAGTTTCCGCAAGCCTCAACTAACGTCGAACATGGAACGTGAGATGAGCGAGAAGGACATGGTGGACCTGTGTGTCATCGGCGGCGGCATCAACGGCGCGGGTATCGCGCGCGATGCGGCGGGCCGCGGGCTGTCGGTAATGCTGTGCGAGAAGGACGATCTCGCGCAGGGCACGTCGTCGCGTTCCGGCAAGCTGGTTCATGGCGGCCTGCGTTATCTGGAGTACTACGAATTCCGGCTCGTGCGCGAGGCGCTGATCGAGCGCGAAGTGCTGCTCAACGCCGCGCCGCACATTATCTGGCCGCTGCGTTTCGTGCTGCCGCACAGTCCCGGCGATCGTCCCGCCTGGCTTGTGCGCACGGGCCTGTTCCTGTACGACCATCTTGGCGGCCGCAAGAAGCTGCCGGGCACGCGCTCGCTCGATCTGTGGCGTAACCCCGAAGGAGCGCCGATCAAGGACGAGTACCGCAAAGGCTTCGAGTATTCCGACTGCTGGGTCGATGACGCGCGCCTGGTGGTGCTCAACGCCGTCGATGCCGCCCGGCGCGGCACCGAAGTGCTCACGCGCACCGCGTTCGTTTCGGCGCGGCGCGAGGGCGGGACGTGGCGCGTGGAACTGCGCGACGCGCGCAACGGTGCGACTCGGGTGGTGAGCGCGCGGGCGCTGGTCAACGCGGCCGGACCCTGGGTGTCCGAAGTGATCGGGCGCGCGGGCGCGCAGTCGACGCGCAAGGTGCGGCTCGTCAAGGGTAGCCATCTCGTCACGCCGAAGTTCTGGGAAGGTCCGCATTCCTACCTCGTGCAGAACCACGACAAGCGCGTGATTTTCATCAACGCGTACGAAGGCGACAAGGCGCTCATCGGGACGACCGACGTCGCCTGGGATGGCGCGCCGGAAACGGTGGCGATCACGAACGACGAGATCGACTATCTGCTCTCGGCGGTAAACCGCTATTTCAAGCATCCGTTGCGCAAGCAGGACATCGTGGAGACATTCTCGGGCGTGCGCCCGCTCTACGACGACGGCAAGGGCAATCCGTCGGCGGTCACGCGCGATTACGTGTTCGACCTCGACGTTAGCGGCGGTGCTCCGCTCCTGAACGTCTTCGGCGGCAAGATCACCACCTTCCGCAAGCTCGCCGAGCACGCGTTGCAAAAGCTGCAGCCGACCTTCCCGAAGATGGGCGCGGACTGGACCGCAGCCGCGACGCTGCCGGGTGGCGACATCGAAGGCGCCGACGTGCCGCGTTTCATGGCGAGACTTCAGGCGCAGTACGAATGGCTGCCGCGTGACCTGTTGCGCTATTACGTGCAGACGCACGGCACGCTGACGGCCCGGGTGATCAACGGCGCGACCTCGCTTGCCGGTCTGGGCCAGCAATTCGGGCCGAGCTTCTATGAGGCGGAGGCACGTTATTTGATGGCTAACGAATGGGCTGAGTCGGCCGACGACCTGCTCACGCGGCGCACCAAGCACGGCTTGCATATGAGCGCCGCGCAAAAGGCCGCCTTCGGCGTCTGGCTCGACGGCCTCGTCAGGAAATCCGCGTAAGCAGGCGGGCCCCAACCCCGAGGCAACCCATAGGACACGAGACGAACATGGCATTCACACTCGCACTGAACACGAATCCGCTGGTGAACCGCTTCGCGGAGCCGGCCGACCTGATCGATGCCATTGCGCACGACATGAAGATCCGTGACGTGCAGTTGACTCACGAGTTCATCAATCCGTCGTGGCCGGCAGCAACGACACGCAGGCTGACGCGCGAGATGCGCGCGGCGATGACGCGTACCGGCGTGCGCATTACGTCGGGCATGACGGGGCCATACGGGCGGCTGAATCACTTCGGTCATCCGGATGCCGATGTGCGCCGCTATTACGTCGACTGGTTCAAGACCTTCGCGGATATCACCGCCGACCTGGGCGGCGATTCGATCGGCACGCAGTTCGCCATCTTCACCTACAAGGACTTCGACGACCGGGCGCGCCGCGACGCGCTGATTCAAACCGCGATCGATTGCTGGGCCGAAGTCGCCGAACATGCGAAGGCGGCGGGGCTGAAATACGTGTTCTGGGAACCCATGTCGATCGGCCGCGAGTTCGGCGAGACCATCGCCGCGTGCATGGCGCTGCAGGACAAGCTGAGCGCCGCGAACATGGCGATTCCCATGTGGATGATGGCCGATATCGACCACGGCGACGTCACGAGCCCCAATCCCGACGACTTCGATCCGTATGCGTGGGCGCGCGCCGTGCCGCGGGTGTCGCCGATCATTCACATCAAGCAGTCGCTGATGGACAAGGGCGGTCATCGTCCTTTCACCGCCGAGTTCAACGCGCGCGGCCGCATTCAGCCCGAGCCGCTGATCAAGGCGCTGCACGAAGGCGGCGGACGCGACAACGAGATTTGCCTCGAGCTGTCGTTCAAGGAGCGCGAGCCGACCGACCGGCAAGTCGTCGAGCAGATCGCCGAATCCGTGGCGTTCTGGGCCCCGCATTTCGATTCCGGCGTTGCCGATCTGAATATCTGAGGAGATCCGACGATGCACGGCACGAGGACACAGAAACTGATCAACGACGGCGACGCTGCCGTCGACGAGATGCTGGAAGGCATCATGGCTGCCCACGGCGATCTGCTCACGCGCAACGACAGTGCGCCGCGCGCGATCGTCGCACGCAGCGGGCCGCGCGCCGGCAAGGTGGCGCTCGTGATCGGCGGCGGATCGGGCCATGAGCCGACGTTTCTGGGCTTCGTCGGCAAGGGGCTGGCCGACGCGGCAGTGATCGGCAACGTCTTCGCATCGCCGCCGCCGCAACCTGCCGTGGATGCCGCGCTCGCCGCGCATGGCGGCGCGGGCGTGCTGTTCATGTACGGCAACTACGCCGGCGACGTGATGAATTTCGACATGGCCACCGAGATGCTCGAACTCGAGGGCGTCGAGGCGCGCACGGTGCTGACGACCGACGACATCGCCTCGGCGCCGCGCGAGAAGCGCGCAACGCGCCGCGGCGTGGCGGGCAACGTGTTCATCTTCAAGGCGGCGGGCGCCGCTGCCGATCTGATGATGCCGCTCGACGAGGTGGAGCGCGTGGCGCGTCATGCCAACGCGCGCACCTACACATTGGGGGTGGCGCTCGCGCCGTGCTCGCTGCCGCAAACGCGGCGTCCGAACTTCGAGATCGCGGCCGGTGAAATGGAAATCGGCATGGGCATTCACGGCGAGCCGGGCATGCGCCGCGAGCCGCTGCGCACGGCAGACGCGATCACCGACGAAATCATGGATGCGATCCTCGCCGAGATGGACGCGGCAAAGGGCGATCGCGTTGCCGTCCTCGTGAACTCGCTTGGTTCCACGCCGCTCATGGAACTGTACATCCTCAACCGCCGCGTGGCGCAGCGGCTCAAGGATGCGGGGCTCGTGGTGCATCGCACGCTGGTCGGGCCGCTTTGCACGTCGCTCGAAATGGCGGGGGCGTCGATCACCGTGATGCATCTCGACGACGAACTTCAGCGCCTCTTCGCTCACCCGTGCGAATGCGCGATGTTTCAGCAGAGGGCCGCATGATGCCCGTGCTGACGACTGCCGATCTGGCACGCCTGTTCCGCGAACTCGCGGACGCCACCGCAAAGGCGCGCGACGAGCTGTGCCGGCTCGATGGCGCGATCGGCGACGCGGACCACGGTATCGCCATGGAGCAGGGCTTCACTGCCGCCTCGAAAGCGATCGAGGTGCTGCCGGCGGACGCCACGCTCGCGGATCAGTTGAACGCGGCGGCCAAGGGTTTCCTGAACGCGGTGGGCGCTTCGTCGGGACCGCTTTATGCCACCGCGTTCATGCGTGCGGCCAAGCTTGCCGGTGCGCGGCAGGCACTGCCACTGAACGAGGCGCCAGGCCTGATCGTCGCGATGGCAGAAGGCATCCGCTCGCGCGGCCGGGCCGAAGTCGGCGAAAAGACCATGGTCGACGCCTGGGCGCCCGCTGCGGAGGCGATCGAACACGGCATGGAGGAGGGCTTGCCGGTGCGCGAGATCATGACGCGCGCGGGCGAGGCGGCAACGGCGGGCGCCGAATCGACGATCGCGATGGTCGCCACCAAGGGTCGGTCGTCGCGTCTCGGTGAACGCAGCATCGGGCACATGGACCCGGGCGCGGCGTCGGCCGCGATGGTGGTGAATGTGATCGTAGAAAACTGGAGGAGACATGGCACGGATTGAATGGGCAGACGGCCGGCAAAGCCGCCGTACCGACGCAACGGAGGTGAGCCAATGAGCGCCATTGCTCCATCGACGAAGGGTCACGGCGGCCACAAGGCTCGCCTCGTGATCGAAGTGGTGTTGCTGGTGATCTTGCTGGTTGCGATGGCGATGAGCACGAAGGTCGTGAAGATCGGCTCCAGCGCGGACTCGCAGACCCAGGAATTCGAACCGGCCGCCTACGGCAAGAAGCAATTTCCGAAAACTCAGGCCGCCATCGAAAAGCGCGCAGTCGATGCCGCCACGCTGGCCGCGGCCATCGCCAAGGATCAGGACGCGGCGGGCAAGCAGTACGGTGTGGCCGGCGGCGGCGTGGGGCCCGAGATGTCGGTGAAATTCACCGGTGTAGCGGGCAAGGAAGATGCGGGCGTGTACGAAGTGAAGGTGCCGGGTTTGCCGGACTCGCTGGTCGTGCGCGTGCAAACAGGACCGGCAATCAACGGCACGGATCTGCGCGACGCCACCGGCGACATCAGCTTCGGGCAGTTCACCAACCAGATCGACTACCAGAACGCCGGCTACGCGATCAATGCGGAAATGAAGAAAGTGGTCCTGTCGAAAGTCGATACGACCAAACTGACCGGCAAGACCGTCTCGGTCGTCGGCGTATTCCAGCTGATCAATCCGAACGGCTGGCTCGTCACTCCTGTGAAGCTGGACGTCAAATGAGCACCGCGACCCCTATCACGACACCTGCCGCAACGAAGGACGGCGTCCTGCTGTCCGCGCGCAACATCGTCAAGTCTTACGGCGGCGTGCATGCCCTGAAGGGCGTGAATTTCGAGATCCATCGCGGCAAGGTCACGACGCTGTTCGGCGAGAACGGCGCAGGCAAGTCGACCCTGATGAAGATCCTGTCCGGCGTGGAAAAGCCCACGTCGGGTGAGATCGAACTCGACGGCGAGCGGGTCGCCTTCGCCTCGTCGAGCGATGCACGCGATCACGGCATTTCGATCATTCACCAGGAGTTGAGCCTCGCGCCCAATCTGAGCGTGCGCGACAACATCTTCATGGGCCGCGAGCTGCGCACGCCGACCGGCGTGGACTTCGCCGAAGAGGCGCGCCAGACGCAGGCACTGATGGTCGACCTCGAAGAAGAGATCGACCCGATGACGCTGGTCCACGACCTGCGCCTCGGCCAGCAGCAGGTGGTCGAGATCGCACGTGCGCTCTCGGTCGATTCGCGCATCCTCATCATGGACGAGCCGACTTCCGCGCTGAGTGCCTCCGAGGTCGAGGTGCTCTTCAAGGTGATTCGCGACCTGACGAGCCGCGGCGTGTCGATCGTGTACATCTCGCACCATCTCGAAGAGGCGTTGCAGGTCACGGACTACGCCGTGGTCCTGCGCGACGGCAGGATCACCGCCACGGCGCAGCGCAAGGACATCGACCTTGGCTGGATCGTGCGCAACATGGTCGGCGAGAATTTCGATCTCGGCTCGCCGCCGACGGGTTACGCGTTCGGCGACGTCGCGCTCGACATCGACGACATCAGCGTCGCCGACGAATCGGGCACGGGCACCTCGGTGGTCGATCATCTGTCGCTCGAGGTGCGCGCGGGCGAGATCGTCTGCATCTACGGCTTGATGGGTGCGGGCCGCACGGAACTGCTCGAAGCGGTGGCCGGCCGCTCGCACCTGCCTGTCACGGGCGGCAAGGTGCTGCTCGAAGGCGAGGACATGGCGTCGCTGAGCATTGGCGAGCGCATCGCGAAGGGCCTCGTGCTGGTGCCGGAGGACCGGCAGCGCGATGGACTCGTGCCGACCATGAGCGTGGGCTCGAACATGTCGCTCGCGAGCATCCGCTCCTTTGTGAAGGGGTTCCTGATGTCGGCTGGCGCCGAGCGCGAACTCGTGGGCGAATCGATCCGCAACGTGCACGTCAAGACCTCGGGAGCGGGGGCGTCGATCCGCTCGCTCTCGGGCGGCAATCAGCAAAAGGTGGTGATCGGCAAGATGCTGGCGACCGGGCCGAAAGTCATCCTGCTCGACGAACCCAGCCGCGGCATCGACATCGGCGCGAAAGCGGAGGTGTTTCGCCTGCTCGCGGAGAACGCGAAGCAAGGTCTGGCCGTGGTCTATTCGACTTCGGAAGTCGGGGAGTGTCTGAGCGTCGCGCATCGCATCATCGTCATGCGGCGCGGCAAGATATCGGCCGAATTCGGACCGGATGCCAACAAGGACGACATCATGGCCGCCTCGGGCGAAGCCGTGGTTGTCTGATCGAAGCAATGCCAGGAGACATTCAACATGAACCATGCCGCCAAAACACCGAGATCCAGTCGCTTCGGCGGAGAAGGGCTTGACTTCGGCAAGATCCTGCTCGAAGGACGTGCGTTTTTCGCGCTGATCGCCATCGTCATTATCTTTTCCTTTCTGTCACCAAATTATTTCGCACTAGAAAACTTCCTGACGATGGCCTCGCACGTGGCCATTTACGGGATCCTTGCGATCGGCATGCTGCTCGTGATCATCAACGGAGGGATCGACCTCTCGGTCGGCTCCACGCTCGGACTCTCCGGTGTCGTCGCGGGATTCTTCATGCAGGGCGTGACGCTGAATATGCTCGGCGTCGTGGTGTATCCGCCGGTCTGGGTGGTGGTCGTGCTGTGCTGCGCGCTCGGCGCGCTCATCGGCCTCGTCAACGGGGTTCTCATCGCGCGCTTCCGGGTGCCGGCCTTCGTCGCCACGCTCGGCGTCATGTATGTCGTGCGCGGGTTCGCACTGCTGATGACCAACGGGCTCACCTACAACAACCTCGGTGGACAGGCAGACCTGGGCAATACCGGTTTCGACTGGCTTGGTTTCGACCGGCTATTCAACGTGCCGGTGGGCGTGCTGATTCTGGTGGCGATCGCAATGCTCTGCAGCATCATGCTCAATCGCTCGGCATTCGGCCGCTGGCTCTACGCCTCGGGCGGCAATGCCCGCGCGGCGGAACTCTCTGGCGTGCCGGTAAAGCACGTGCAGATCAGCGTGTACATGCTCTCGGGCACCTGCGCGGCGATCGCCGGTCTGATTCTCTCCTCGCAGCTCACCTCCGCCGGTCCGACGGCGGGCACGAGCTACGAGCTGACGGCCATCGCGGCCGTGGTGATCGGAGGCGCGTCGCTGATGGGCGGCACCGGCAATATCCGCGGCACGCTGCTCGGTGCATTCGTGATCGGCTTTCTGTCCGACGGTCTCGTGATCATCGGCATTTCATCTTACTGGCAAACCGTATTCACCGGCGCGGTCATCGTCCTCGCGGTGTTGCTGAACGCCATTCAATATCGCCGCCGTGTCAAGCGTCCCGCGCCGACCGGTGGACAACTGGCTTCTTCGCAAGGCGGCAAGGCCTGAGCCATACGGCCGGCAAGCGAGAAGTGAATTGACGCTTTTCACCATCATCCACTGAGGAGGAGACAACTCATGACCTTCAAGACAAAGACCACGATCCTTGCGGCCCTGTCCCTGGCCGCACCCTTGTTCGCCGGACAGGCTCAAGCCGCCGGCCTCATCAGCATCATCGTCAACGATCCTGCGAACCCGTACTGGCTGGCCGAAGGCAACATCGCTTCTGCCGAAGCCAAAAGGCTCGGCTACACCGCGAATGTTTCCGCGTCGAAGGGCGACACGAATACCGAGAGTCAGCAGATCGACACCGCCATCACCAACAAGTCGGTCGCGATCATTCTCGACCCGGCCAACGCGAGCGGTTCGGTTGGCGCCGTGAAGAAGGCGATCACCGCGAAGATTCCGGTGTTCCTCGTCAATGCGGAAATCAATCAGCCGGGCCTCGCCAAGGCGCAGCTGGTGTCGAACAACGCTCAAGGCGCCGCCCTGGGCGCCCAGCAATGGGTCAAGGACGTCGGCTCGAAAGACAACTACGTCGAACTGCTCGGCGCGCCGTCCGACAACAACGCCGCGACGCGCTCGAACGGCTACAAATCGGTGCTGAGTCAGTATCCGGATCTGAAGATGGTGGGCTCGCAAGTGGCCAACTGGGATCGCACACAAGGTTTCAACGCCACGCAGAGCCTGATGCAGGCGCATCCGGACGTTATCGGTGTCATCAGCGGCAACGACGAAATGGCGCTCGGCGCGATCGCCGCGCTCAAGCAGGCAGGCAAGCTCAAGAGCGTGAAGGTCGGCGGCTTCGACGGTTCGCCCGCAGCAGTCGACGCGGTCAAGGCCGGCGAGTTGCAATACACCGTGCTTCAGCCGGTCGCCGAGTTCTCGGCCAAAGCGGTGCAGGAAGCAGATCAGTACCTGAAAACCGGCAAGACGGGCGCATCGAGCGAGAAGCAGCTGTTCGATTGCGTGCTGATCACCAAGGCGAACGCGTCGAAGTACACCGCGCCGTTCGTGCTGTCGAAGTGAGTTGACTGGCGTATTGATCACTGTGCCGGGACTGGCGGGTCGAGCCACTCCCGCCGGTTCCGGCGCGACATGCGCTGTGAGACGTGAGCGCATAGGCGCAACAAGGTAACCATGACTGATTCGCTCTTTTGGGTCGGCACGAGCTGGAAGATGAACAAGACGCTGGCGGAAGCGATCGCTTTTGCCGAGCGCATGTTTGCCAGCCCCGACGACCCGCGAATTCAGTGCTTCGTGATTCCGCCTTTCACCGCGATTCGGGAAGTCAAATCCATTCTTGCGGAGACGGACATCAAGGTCGGCGCGCAAAACATGCATTGGGCCGAGCACGGCGCCTGGACCGGTGAGATAGCGCCGCCGATGCTGGTCGATTGCGGCATGGACCTCGTCGAACTCGGTCATTCCGAACGGCGCGAGCATTTCGGCGAAACTGACGACACCGTTGGCCTCAAGGTCGAGGCAGCCGTGCGCCATGGGCTGACGCCGTTGATCTGTGTTGGCGAGACGCTCGCCGACAAGCAAAGCGGCCGCGCTGCAGAAGTGCTGGCTGGCGAGGTCCGCGCTGCGCTGGCAAGACTCAGTACGGAACAGCGCGCAGCGCCGATTCTGCTCGCGTACGAGCCGGTGTGGGCCATTGGCGAACGTGGTGTTCCCGCCAGCCCCGAGTACGCCGATGCGCGACAGGCGGAAATCATTCAGGTCGCGCAGGCGATTCTCGGCCGCCGCATCCCGTGCCTGTACGGCGGCTCGGTCAACCCCGACAACTGCGCGGAGCTCACCGCCTGCCCGAATATCGATGGGCTCTTCATCGGCCGTTCGGCGTGGGATGTGAGCGGGTATCTGGACATATTGAAGCGCGTCGGGGCAGTGCTCTGACCTCGATGCGGGCTTGCCAACCCTTATTCTCAAGGAGATCGTCATGAAAGTGGCCATTGGAGGCGACAGTGCCGGAGTCGGATTGGCCCGGGTGCTGGCCGACTATCTGAAAGATCGTTTCGACGTTTTCGAAGTGTCGAGCAACGAAGCGAATCCGAACGAGTTTTACGCCAATCTCTCGGACCGCGTGGCGTCGGGCGTGATCAGCGGCGCATATGACCGCGCGATTCTCGTGTGCGGCACCGGCATCGGTGTCAGCATTTCGGCGAACAAGGTGCCGGGCATTCGCGCCGCGCTGTGCCACGACACCTATTCGGCGGAACGCGCGGCGCTCTCGAACAATGCGCAGATCATCACAATGGGTTCGCGCGTGATCGGGCCGGAGGTGGCCAAGGCCATTGCCGACGCGTTTCTGGACAACACGTTCGACGAAAACGGGCGTAGCGCGGGGAACGTCGCGGCGATCAACGAAGTGGATTCGAAATATCACCACCGGTAACTCGACGGATTTCCCAGCGCGGCTGGGTGTCGTCAGCGCTTGCGATCGACACGGCGCGCAAAATACTCGCCGACCAGCTGAATCACCGATACGAGCGCGACCAGAATAAAGATCACGACGATCATTACCTGGGTCTCGTAGCGTTCGTAGCCATAGCGAATCGCCATGTCGCCAAGGCCGCCGCCCCCGACGGCGCCAGCCATCGCCGACATGTCGATCATCGCGATTGCCGTTACCGTGACGCCGCCGAGAATGCCCGGCAGCGCTTCGGGCAACAGCACGTGGTGGACGATCTGGGAGCGTTTGCAGCCCATCGCGCGCGCGGCTTCGATGAGCCCTGGCTCCACACCCCCGAGATTGACCTGGACGATGCGCGCAAAGAACGGAATCAGGTTCGCGCTCAACGGCACGACGGCAGCCCACGCGCCCAGCGTCGTACCGACAATGAAGCGCGTGACCGGCAGCAGTGCAACCAGCAGGATGATGAAGGGGATCGCGCGGAACATGTTGATGGCGGTCGAGAGCGCCTTGTGCAGTAACGGTCGCGGATAAAGTCCGCCTGGTGCGCTCACCGTGAGCACGATCGCGAGCAGCATGCCAGCGACGATCGCGATCAGCATGGAGGCACCCACCATGAGCAGGGTCTGCAGCAGGGCCTGCACGTAGCGGTCAGCCAGGGTTGGCGACATAACGTTTCACCTCGATGGAAGCATGCGCAATATCAGAATGCGGGAATCACCGACCCATTGAAGTGTGTCTGGATAAAGTGTCTGACTTCCTCTGACTGATACGCCTTGACGAGCTTCGGCACCCACGGCGCGTTGCGGTCCTGCTCGCGCACCGCGATGATGTTCACGTAGGGGTTGTGTTCCTTGTGCTCGACGGCGATGCCGTCACGCGTGGCGTACAGTCCCGCCTCGGACGCCACGTTATTGACGATGGCCGCGGCATCCACGTCGGGCAGCGAGCGCGCCTGGACCAGCGGGTCCGCCTCGACGAAATTCAGCTTGCGGGGGTTGGCGCGCACGTCCTGTAGCGAAGCGGTGCCGGTGTAGGGATCGAAGCCGTCGCGCAACGTGATGAGCTTGTGATCGCGCAGGATCACGAGGGCCCGGGTCTGGTTGCTCGGGTCGGCAGGAATGCTGATTGTTGCACCAACAGGAAGCGCCTCGAGCGACTTGTACTTCTTCGAATAGAAGCCGATGGGCGAAATATACGTGTCGCCAGCCGCCACGATCTTGTAGCCGCGCGACTTGACCTGATCGCGCAGATACGGAATGTGCTGGAAGGAATTGGCGTTCAGATCGCCGTTGTTCAGCGCCTCATTCGGGCTCGCGGTACCGCTGATGACGATGGCCTCCACGTCTAGCCCGTCCTTTTTTGCAACCTGCGTGACGACCTCCCAGATTTGCTCGTCTACGCCACCGGCCACGCCCACCTTGAGCGGCGTCGGCGTGCCGGCGGAGTAGGCGGGACCGCTGGCAAACGGCAGCACGAACGCGAGCGCGGCGAGAATGGGCAGAGTGCGTCGAATCACGAAGATGGCTCCGGGGTGAAAGGATGAGTTGATACGCCGGGCCATTATAGGAACGCGGATCTGCGTGGCACTACGAATGGATTGTCGAATGCTAATGACGCGCGGCGGTCCACCTATAGCCAGCAGGCCTGCTTAACGTGACGCGTTACGGTTGCCATGCGCCGCGATCGAAACGGGATGTAGACGAATTTTGGCTGATAGGCTTTTTAGTGGTTTGCTATATACTTTTCCAACTTTTCTTGTCCCGGGGCGACGACGCTGTGAAAAAAATCCTCCTCACCCTTGCCGCCTCGGTGGCAGCCTGTGCCATCTGGACGGTCGCCGCGCACGCGGAAGACCGCGAACTGGTTGTGGCATCGAGCGCGACCTATACACCGTTCGCGTTTGAAAACAAGGACAAGCAGATCGTAGGCTTTGACATCGACATCATCGACGCGATCGCGAGGCAGCAGCATATGAAACTGCGTATCGTGAACACGCCGTTCACGAGCATCTTCGCGTCGCTCAACAATGGCGACGTGGACCTGGTCATCTCCGGCGTCACGATCAACGATAAGCGTAAGCAGAGTTTTGACTTCTCGGCGCCGTATTTCGACGCACGCCAGTTGATTGCGGTCCCGAAGAACAGTCCCGTGAAGTCGTTGAAGGACCTGGATGGCAAGAAGGTCTCCGTGGTGAGCGGTTCCACGGCCGACGATGTCATGAGCCGTGAGGTGGGCAAGACCAACCCGAATATCCGACGTTTCGAGAGCACGCCGCTGATCATTTCCGAACTCGCCTCAGGTGGTGTAGACGCGGCAATTGGCGACAACGGTGTCATTGCGTACCGGGTATCGCAGAATCCTGGCCTCAAGACCGTGGAAGACGCGAATTTCCCCAAGGAATACTACGGAATCGTGGTCCGCAAAGGCGACAAGGCCCTGCTGGACAAGATTAACGCCGGGTTGGCTGCGATCCGCGCAGATGGCAGCTACAACGTGATCTACAAGAAGTGGTTCAACCAGGACTTCAAGCCGCAATAATGGCGTGATGCACCGGCGCGCGCCGGGCCCGCCCGCGCTTCAGCCTTTTATTGAAAGCGAGCATGGAAGACAGCAATCCGGTCATGTGGTTCGGCTGGTTCCGCCCGGACATCCTGGTGGAGTACAGGCAACTGTTCTGGGAGGGGGCGTTGGTCACCGTTGGCACGACGGTGGCCTGCGTGCTGATGGGCTGCGCCTTGGGCCTCTTGTTGGCGCTCGCGCGGCTTGCCGACGCGAGGCATCAGCCGTGGCGGGCGGCGTGCAAATATGTGCTGCGCTGGCCGTCTACGGCTTATGTGGGTTTCTTTCGCGGCACGCCGTTGTTCGTGCAGATCTTGCTGATGCATTTCGCGGTGATGCCGGTGTTCATCCATCCGGTGCACGGGCTGTTGATCAGCGGCGATCTGGCTCGAACCTTGAAGCAGAATCACGGGGCGCTGATCTCCGGCGTAGCGGCGCTGACGCTGAATTCCAGCGCCTATATCTCCGAGGTGTTTCGCGCAGGCATCCAGTCGATTGCGATCGGCCAGAGGCAGGCGGGCCAATCGCTGGGCATGACGCACGGACAGATGATGCGTTATGTTGTGATCCCCCAAGCCTTCCGGCGCATGCTGCCTCCACTGGGCAACAACGTGATATCGCTGCTCAAGGACACGTCGTTGATCTCGGCAATCGGTCTCGGTGAGATGGCTTACGCTGCACGCACAGTGGCCGGCGCTTACGGCCGCTATTGGGAGCCTTACCTGGCGATTGCCGCAGCATACTGGCTGATGACGTTGGCGCTGACAATGGGCCTGCGCAGGCTGGAGGATCACCTGGCGCGAACCGATCACGTCGCACGGTAACGCGATAGCTAAAGACTGACTGCAGCAGAGCGGGGTCGCCGCCAAGCTTCGCGATATCCCGAGTCACGCGCGGCGCTTCACACCCGGCAGTACGCAAAGCGCTTCATAAGCGAGATTGGCGGCAAGCAGGGCGGTAGTGCCGAAAGGATCGTACGGCGGCGCGACTTCGACCACATCCGCGCCCACCAGGTCGAGCCCCCATGCGCCACGAATGATTTCGAGGGCTTGCGGGACCGTCAGTCCTGCGATCTCCGGCGTGCCGGTACCGGGCGCGTACGCCGGGTCGATGCCGTCGATATCGAAACTCAGATACACCGGCCCTCCGCCAACGCGCTCGCGCACCTCTGCCATCAGCGGTTCGAGCGAGCGGTTCCAGCACTCCTCGGCCTGCACTACGCGAAAACCCTGTTCGCGGCACCAGTCGAAGTCTTCTGCGGCGTAGCCGGTGCCGCGCAGACCGATCTGCACCACACGCTGGCAGTCGAGCAGCCCTTCCTCGACCGCGCGGCGAAACGGTGTGCCGTGCGCAATCTTCTCGCCCATCATCGTGTCGTTGACATCCGCGTGCGCGTCGACGTGTATCAGGCCGACCTTGCCGTGCTTGCGATGAATGGCACGCAGGATCGGCAGCGTGATCGTATGGTCGCCGCCTAGCGTGACCGGCGTAGCGCCGTGGCTCAGGATGGCGTCGTAGGCCGTCTCGATCCGTGCGATCGAATCGGGGAGGTTGTACGGATTGATCGCGACATCGCCGATATCCGCGACGCGCAGCGAATCGAACGGCGCGGCGCGTGTCGCCATGTTGTACGGGCGCAGCAACACCGATTCGGTGCGAATCTGGCGCGGCCCGTAGCGCGCGCCGGTGCGATTCGATGTGCCCAGATCGAACGGCACGCCAACGAAGCAGGCATCGAGCCCTTCGGCGTTCTCCACGTTGGGCAGTCGCATCATCGTCGCGATCCCGCCGCAGCGCGGCATCGCGTTGCCGCCCAGGGGCTGGAAATATTCCATGTTCACGATTCGCTCCAGTTGCATTCAGTCAGATGCTTAAAAGCATTCGGTGAATGCATTTTCTGCGCGAGGGCGGGACACGAACAATCGAAAAAATTTCATGCGACGCATGTTCTCCCGTCATGGATCGGCGTAAACCCTCGCACCTCGCCGTGCATAGGCGGGTTTTCCTCAGGTCATGCAAGAAGCTCATGCACCGCATGAAAACATATCGATTGTCCGCGCCGCGCGGCGCCGCCGAGAATGGTTTGGACAACGACGCAGATGCGTGTGCATAGGCCAATCGGGCCGGCATCTGTATCGGACGGTACCAACCAGGAACGCGACCATCCATGAACTATCCGGAATTCACCGCCAGCTTCGAGGAAGCCGGCGCGCGGCCAATGCAATGGCCCCATACAACGGGCCAAACCTGCGGCGAGGCACTCGTCACCCTGCTCGAAGGATACGGCGTCCAGTACGTGTTCGGCATTCCGGGCGTGCATACGGTCGAGCTTTATCGGGGTCTCGCCGCTTCGTCCATCCGCCACGTCACGCCGCGCCATGAACAGGGCGCGGGCTTCATGTCGGACGGCTATGCACGCGTGACCGGAAAACCGGGCGTGTGCTTCATCATCACGGGGCCAGGCATGACAAACATCGCGACCGCGATGGCGCAGGCGTATGCCGACTCCATTCCGATGCTGGTGATATCGAGCGTGAATGCACGCCGCGAACTGGGCAACGGAGACGGACGCCTGCACGAACTGCCATCGCAGCGCGACGTATTCACTGGGCTCACCGCGTTCTCGCACACGCTGCTCGATGCTGCGGAACTGCCCCAGGTGCTGGCCCGCGCATTCGCCGTTTTCGGCGGCGCGCGGCCGCGTCCGGTGCACATCGAGATTCCGCTGGACGTAATCGTCGCACCCGCTCGCGGCATGAACCTGATGCCAGTCGTCCTGCCAGCGAGGCCGGCGGGGTGCCCGGTGGCCCTCGCTGCGGCGGCAGACCTGCTTGCCACGGCGCGTCGTCCACTGATTCTCGCTGGCGGTGGCGCGCTGCACGCCGCGGCCGAACTGCAGGAACTCGCCGAGCGCCTGCAGGCGCCGGTTGCGCTGACGATCAACGCCAAGGGCTTGCTGCCGCCCGAGCATCCGCTGTTGCTCGGCTCGACGCAATCGCTGCCGCCAACGCGGGCGCTGGCCCGCGAAGCGGACGTCGTGCTCGCGGTCGGCACCGAGTTGGGCGAAACCGACTACGACGTGGTGTTCGACGGCGGCTTTTCGATCGAGGGCCGGCTGATCCGCATCGACATCGACGCGCAGCAACTGATGCGCAACTTCAGTCCCGACGTGGCCATCCCCGCCGACTCGCGGCAAGCGCTTGGCAGCCTGTCGACGCGGCTGCATGAACGCATCATCTCGGCGCGTCAGCGCGAGTGGGGCGCGCAGCGGGTCGCGCTCGCGCGGCAGGCCGTGGAGGCCGGCTACGACGCGCCGACACGCTCGCAGAAGCGCCTTGTCGACACGATCACTGCCGCGTTGCCACACGTCATCATCGCGGGCGACTCGACCAGTCCCGTGTATGCGGGCAACTTCGTGCACGACGCACCGCAGCCGCGTTCATGGTTCAACTCGTCGACTGGCTACGGCACGCTGGGCTATGGGCTTCCCGCGGCGATTGGCGCGAAGCTCGCGGCGCCCGATCGCCCCGTGGTTTGCCTGATCGGCGACGGCGGTCTGCAGTTCACGCTGCCGGAACTCGCGAGCGCCGTGGAAGCCAGGGTACCCGTGGTGGTTCTCTTGTGGAACAACTTCGGCTACGGCGAGATTCGCCGCTACATGACGGCGCGCGACATCGTGCCGGTCGGCGTCGATATCCACACGCCGGATTTTCTCGCACTGGCGCGCGGTTTCGGCTGCGTGGCGGCTCGCGTGGATACGCCCGATGCACTTGCCGCCGAGCTGCAGCAAGCCGTATCGCGCGACATCCCGACCGTGGTCGAAGTGAACGAAGCCGACTGGTTTGCGCGGGTGCCGGCATGAAGCAGCATGAATGGTTCGGGCCGGGAGTGACCCTGCGTACGCAGCTCTACATCGACGGCTTCTGGTGCGCGGGCGAGGGCCGGCGGCGTCTGACGGTCGTCAACCCATCGACCGAAGAAACGATTGCCCACGTCGAGGCTGGCAACGCCGCCGATGTCGATTGCGCGGTGCGTGCCGCCGCGCGGGCCTTCCGCACCTGGAAGAAGACAACCGGCGCGCAGCGAGCAGCCTTGCTGCGTGCGATCGCGAGCGGCGTGAGCGACCGGCGCGAGCATCTGGCGGCGCTGCAGTCGCTCAACAACGGCAAACCGCTGGAGGAAGCGCGAATCGACGTGAGCGACGTGATTGCCACGTTCGAGTACTACGCGGGCCTCGCCGAACAACTCGACGCAGTCGGCGAGTCCGTGGTTGCCATTCCCAGCGACGACTATCGGGCGAGCGTCCTGCGCGAGCCGGCGGGCGTGGTCGCGCTGATCGTGCCGTGGAATTTCCCGATGGTCACGACGGCGTGGAAGCTCGCGCCTGCGCTTGCGGCCGGCTGCACGGTCATTCTCAAGCCATCCGAAATAACGCCCCTGCCTGAGCTGGAGCTTGCGGCAATCATCGCGGAGGCCGGTGTGCCGAGAGGCGTGGTCAACGTCGTGACGGGCACGGGCACCGAAGTCGGGGCGCCGTTGGCGTCACACCCGCTCGTCGCGAAGGTTTCCTTTACCGGCAGCACTGCGGTTGGGGCGCAGGTCATGAAAACCGCTGCGGATACGATCAAAGGCGTGAGTCTGGAACTGGGCGGAAAGTCCTCCATTATCGTGTTCGCCGATGCGGACCTCGATCTCGCCACCGACCTCGTTGCGGGCGGCGCGTTCTTCAATGCCGGCCAGATGTGCTCGGCCACTTCGCGCGTACTGGTCGAGCGACCGATAGCGGACGCACTCGCGGCGCGGCTCGCCGACCGCGCAACGCGCACATTCGTCGGCGATCCTTTCCAGCCCGGCGTGCAGATGGGGCCACTCACCAACCGCGCGCAGTACGACCGCGTGCAGCGCTACATCGCGCGCGGCAAGGCCGACGGCGCGCGTCTCGTGATCGAAGGCGAGGCGCCAGCCGGTCCCGGCTACTTTGTGAAACCGACGATGTTCGTCGATATCCCGGCCGAAAGCCCGCTGTGGCGCGACGAGATCTTCGGCCCCGTGCTGTGTCTGCGCAGCTTCGATACCGAGGACGAGGCCATCGGCGCGGCCAACGATACCGAGTTCGGCCTGGTCGCCACGGTCGTCACGCGTGACGCCGGGCGGGGCAGGCGCGTGGCGGCCGAACTGGAAGCGGGCGTCGTCTGGATCAACGCGCCGCAGGTCATCTTTCCTCAGACCTCATGGGGCGGCTACAAGCGCAGCAGCATCGGGCGCGAGCTGGGTCCGTTCGGGCTCGCCGCCTTTCAGGAAATCAAGCAGGTGCTCATGCCTGCCGGGGCCGGCGCGGCTCCGGAAAACGTTCGCGGTGCATGAGCTTTTGTCATGGCGCGCATGCAGAGATTTCGTTTGTTGCGGGTTTTTGACGCACGTAGAGTCCATTCACGCAGCACGTTCGCGTGATTTTTGGTAATGGCAGCGCGCATCGGGCAGCGCCCATACGGTTCAATCAGGAGATGACCATGCAGGGGATCAAGCTGGGGAGAAGGCAGGCCATTCAGGCAATCGGCACGGCTCTGGCGGCATCGGCCTTGCCCATGCCATTCATCAGTACTGCCAGGGCACAGGAAAAGAGCTATGCGGGCAAGACCCTGCGGCTGCTCACCTGGTCCGACGACACCGGCGCAGCGGCCTTGCGCAACATCGCCGCCACGTTCAGCCAGAAGACCGGCGCGCAGGTCATCGCCGACCGCGCCGATGGCACCTCCGGCATGGTCGCGAAACTCAAGGCGGCCGGCGACCGGCCGACCTACGACGTGATCACGCTTGCCGGGGTCGGCGCCTCCGGTCTCGCCGATGCGGGCCTGCTGATGAAGCCGGATCTGAACAAGCTGCCCAACCTGAAAGACGTCGCGCCGCAATACCGCACGGGCGCCAATGGATTCGGCGTCGGCTACCTGCTGTGGTCGGACGGCCTCGTCTACAACACGTCCACCGTGAAGGCCGCCCCCTCGACGTACGAAGCCCTTTGGGATCCGAAGTATGCGGGACGCCTGTTCCTGCCGCCGCCCGAGTGGGCTGAAGCGGTCGATCTCGCGATCATCGCCGCGAAGATGGCGGGCGGTTCGCAGCAGAACATCGATCCGGGGTTCAAGAAGCTCGCCCAGTTGAAGGACCGCGTGCTGACGCTCGGCGAAAACCCGAACCAGGTCGCCGACCTGTTCCGCACCGGCTCGCTCGACATCGGCGGCATCTATGCACCGGCATTCTTCCCGGAGCAGATCCGCAAGCCCGAGTACAAGATGGCCGTGACCTATGGCATGAAAGAGGGCTTCGCAACCCAGCTGATGTTTACGGTGATTCCGAAGTCGCATCCCGGCGATGTCGATCTCATCCACGCCTTCATCGATCATTCGCTCGATGCCGGCGTGCAGGGCCGCATGGCCGCCGACGTGCTCAACGGTCCGGTGAACTCGCGCGCGGTCATTCCCGCCGAAAGCCGCGCCTTCGTGCCGTCGCCGCAGCAGATCGCCGAGAAGGCCGTGCTCCACGACGACAAGGCGCTCGCCGCGTTGCAGCCTGCGTGGATCAAGCGCTTCACCGAGATCTTTTCCGCGTAAGCGCCATGTCAGCCCTCTCTTCACATCGCGCGGGCACGCCGGCGCAGGCCGGCGAATCGACAGCCCAGCCCGGCACCGCAACGGCGCTGCCGCGTGTGCCGCCGTTGCTGCTGCTCGCGCCGATCCTCGCGTTTCTCGCCGTGCTGATCGCGGCGGCGCTCGCCGTGCTGCGCATGAGCTTTGGTGTGCCAGGCAACGAGTGGCATGCCTTCACGCTGCAGAATTACGTCGACCTCGGGGACGCCTACTTCCTGCGCTCGCTCTGGCTGACCTTGCGGCTGGCTTTCCAGAGCATGATCGTCGCCGTCGTGCTGGCGATTCCCGTGGCACTCGCGATGGCGCGTACGCAGTCGCGCACCGCGCGGCGCCTCCTGCTGGCCGGTGTGCTGCTGCCGCTGCTGGTCAATCTGCTGCTGCAGGGCTACGGGTGGCTCGTGATGCTGGGGCCGGCGGGCCTCGTCAATCACGTGCTCATGGCCACCGGCCTGATCGGGCGTCCGGTGTTGTGGCTGTATCGCGAGAACGGCGTGCTGCTCGGACTGATTCAAACGGCGTTCCCGCTCGCCGTGCTTCCCATCTCGAGCGCGATGCGTGCGGTGTCGCGCTCGTACGAAGAGGCGGCGGCTACCCTCGGCGCAAGCCGCTGGCAGACGATGCGCCACGTGATGCTGCCGCTGGCGATGCCTGGCATCGTCTCGGGCGCGCTGCTCGTGTTCGCCTATAACGCAAGCGCGTTCGCGGTGCCATTGCTGCTGGGCGGACGCCGCGTGCCGATGCTCGCCGTGCTCGTGCACGATCAGGTCGCGCCGTTGCTGAACTGGCCGGCCGCGTCTGCCTCGGGTGTCGTTCTGATGGCCGCGACGCTTGCGGTGATGGCCATCTCGCAACGACTGGTGCGCAACCTGCAACGCCACGCGGAGTCCCGCTCATGAATGCCTTGCGTATTCCCCTGACGATGCCCGGCCGCCTCAGCCGCGTGACCGGATGGTTCGCGACGATCGTGGTCTTTCTCGCCGCGCTGCCGATTCTGACGATGATCACGATGTCGTTCGGCAATTCGGACACGCTCGAATTTCCGCCACAGAGCTTCGGCCTGCACTGGTATCGGGCCGCATGGCACACGTTCGTGTCGCCCGATGCGAGCGATGTGCTGTCCATGGGCACGGCGCTCACGACGAGCCTCATCGTCGCGGTCTCGACGATGTTCATCGCCGCCGCCGTTTCCGTGCCCGCTGCCTACGCGCTCTCGCGCTACCGCTTTCGCGGCAAGGCCGTGATCGAGCAACTGGTCGCGCTGCCGCTCGTCTATCCGCTCGTGATGCTGGGGCTTTCGCTGCTGCTCGTCTTCAATGTCCTGCCGGTGGAACTGGGCATGGGGCGGCTCGTCATTGCGCACGTCATCCTGGCGCTGCCGTTCACGGTGAAGAACTGCGCGGCATCGGTTGCGTCGATCGGACCGGAGTTCGAGGAAGCCGCCTGCGTGATGGGTGCGAGCCCGCGGCGTGCGCTCGTCGACGTCGTGCTGCCGCTCATGCGTCCCGGCATTCTCGCCGGCATGCTCTTCGCGTTCATCATTTCGTTTAACGAATTCACGGTGACGTTCTTCCTCTACGGCATCAACACGATGACGCTGCCGGTCTGGCTCTACAGCCGCACCGTTTCGTCGCTCGACCCAACCGTGTTTTCGTTCGCGGTCTTCATCGTGCTGATCGACTTCGCCTTGATCTGGCTGCTCGAAAAGCTCGTCGGCGACGAAGGCGTGGCGCTCTGATCGCCGCCCCTCACGCGGTCCCCGGGCACAAAGGAACTCTCATGACTCATCTGTCTTTGCAGGCCATCACCAAGCGCTTTCACAACGCGTTCGCGGTCGACCACGTCGATCTCAACGTTCCGGACGGCAAGCTGGTGTGTTTTCTCGGGCCTTCGGGCTGCGGCAAGACAACCCTGCTGCGTATCATCGCGGGCCTGGAGACGCCGACTTCCGGATTGGTGATGTTCGCGGGGCGCGACCTCACGCAGGTGCCGGCCAACCGGCGCGACTTCGGCATGGTGTTTCAGTCGCTCGCGCTGTTCCCGCATATGACCGTTGCCGCCAATGTCGCCTATCCGCTGCGTTTGCGTGGCGTCGACAAGCGCGCACAAGCGAAGCGCGTGGCCGAACTGCTCGACCTGATCCAGCTTCCGCACATGGCGAACCGGCCCGTTACGCAGCTTTCCGGCGGGCAGCGCCAGCGCGTGGCGATTGCGCGTGCGATTGCCTCGTCGCCGAAACTGCTGCTGCTCGACGAGCCGCTTTCGGCGCTCGATGCGAAGCTGCGTGAAGCGATGCAGGTCGAGATTCGCCTGCTGCAACAGCGGCTTGGCATCACGACGATCATGGTCACGCATGACCAGCGCGAAGCGATGACGATGGCCGACGAGATCGTCGTGATGCAGAAAGGGCGCATCGCCCAGGTCGGCAGGCCGCTCGACATCTACCGCGATCCCGTGAATGAATTCGTGGCGGACTTCATCGGCCTCGGCAACATCTTGCCCGTGACGCTCGAAGCCGACGCCGGCATCGCGCTGCCGGGCGGCCAGCGGATCGCCGTCAATGCCGCGATGCGCGCGCCGGAGCGCTCGGGCGACATCCGCCTGCTGATTCGTCCAGAAGACGTGTGTGTGCGGCCGATGACTGCGAATCCCGGTCCGAACGTCGTGGCCGGCAAGGTGACGTTTGTTCGCGACGTGGGCGCGCAGATCGAAGCGACGATCGATTGTGACGGCTTCACGCTCACTGCCGCTACCACGCCTCGCGAGACGCCGGACCTCGAAGTGGGGCGACCCGTGCTCGCCGAGATGCCGGCCCACGCGTGCAGGCTGATTCCGGCGCATACCACGCACTGAAATTTCGCGTCGAAATTTTTACCCCCAAAGAAGCAGTTGGAAGGAGACATCCGTCATGAACACCACTCACGTCACCACGAACCCCATGCAGCGCCTCGCGGCTCGCACCATCGCAGCCTTCGCGCTTGCCGGCATGGCCGGCCTCAGCGCGTTCGCGCCGCTCGCGCATGCGGACGCGCTCGACACGATTGCGAGATCGGGCGTCGTGCGTGTCGGCGTATTCGAGGACTATCCGCCGTTTGGATCGATCGGACCCGACATGAAGCCGCAGGGCTACGACATCGACGTGGCCAATCTGATCGGCAAGGCCCTGAATGCGAAGGTCGAACTCGTGCAGGTGACGGGCGACAACCGCATGGCCTATCTGGCGGATCACAAAGCGGACATGCTGCTTTCAGTTGGCCAGACGCCCGAGCGCGCGAAGGTCATCGACTTCTCGCAGCCGTATGCGCCGTACTATCTCGCGGTATTCGGGCCGAAATCGCTGGCGGTGAAGAATGCGGGCGATCTGGCCGGCAAGACGGTCGCCGTCGCGCGCGGCACGCTCGAAGATCTGAGCGTGTCCAAGGTGGCGCCGCCTTCCGCGGTCATCAAGCGCTTTGACGACCCGAACGGCGCGATTTCCGCATTCCTCTCCGGTCAGGCCCAACTGCTCGTGGTTGGCAATGACGTTGGCGCGACGATCATGGCCCGTCATCCCGCCAACGATCCGGAGCAGAAGTTCTCCTTGTTCAGCTCGCCAGATCACGTGGGCCTGAACAAGAACGAGCCGCGCCTGAAGCAGAAGGTCGACGACGCCATCGCGGCCGCAAAGAAGGACGGCTCGATGAACGCCATCTCGCTCAAGTGGCTGCGTGCTCCGCTGCCGGCCAGTCTTTGATGCGCTCCGGCTCCCGCTTACCTGAACGACAGACGGCGCAGCGATGACTTACACATTCGACTTTAGTGACTTCGGTCTCTACGCGGGTATGCTCGCGCGCGGCGTGGAAGTGACGCTAGGCCTGACGGCGGTCTCGACCGTGCTGGGCGGCCTGCTCGGCATTGCCGGCGCGAGCCTTGCCGTTGCGGGCCCGAGGTGGGTGCGCGCGCTGGTTGCGTCCTACGTCGAGCTGATTCGCAATACGCCTTTTCTCGTGCAGCTCTTCTTCGTGTTTTTCGGGCTGCCGGGTCTGGGCGTGCAGATCAACGAGATGCAGGCGGCGTTTTTGGCGATGACCGTCAATCTGGGGGCCTACGCGACCGAGATCGTGCGCGCCGGCATCGACTCGGTCCCTCGCGGCCAGCGCCAGGCGGCCATGGCGCTCGGGTTGCAGGGGCGGCAGGTTTTCCGCCATGTCGTGCTGCCCCAGGCGCTCGCCAACGTCTTTCCGGCGCTGCTGGGCCAGGTGCTGATCGTGATGCTCGGCTCGGCCGTCGTCTCGCAGATTTCCGTGCCCGACCTGACGTACGCAGCCAACTTCATCCAGTCGCGCAACTTCCGCTCGTTCGAGAGCTACGTGATCGTCACGGTGATCTACCTTCTGCTGTCGATCGTCCTGCGGTTGCTCATCAACCGGCTCGGCAAGGGCCTCTTCGCCGGACGCACGGCACGCGGCGCCGGCGCCTCACGCACAACCCTGCGCGCGTGGTTTTCCGGTCGCGTCCGCATGGCTGCATCCGGCCTTTCGAAGGAGCGTTCGTAATGGTCGAGTTCACTCTCTGGGACATCGCGCGCAATCTGCTGCTGGCCGCGCGCTGGACCGTCCTGCTCTCGCTTTGTGCGTTCGTTGGAGGCGGCATCGCGGGCCTCGTGCTGCTGGCGATGCGCGTGTCGCCGTTGGCCTGGCTGCGTCGCATTGCCGTGCTGTACGTCGAACTGTTCCAGGGCACGCCACTGCTGATGCAGCTCTTCCTCGCGTTCTTCGGGCTGCCGCTCGTGGGAATCGAAGTGTCGCCGTGGCTCGCCGCAACGGTGACGCTCACGCTCTACACGAGCGCCTACCTGGCCGACATCTGGCGCGGCTGCGTCGAAGCCGTGCCACGAGGGCAGTGGAGCGCCGCGGCCAGCCTCGGCATGACATGGCCTCAGCAACTGCGTTACGTCGTCTGGCCGCAGGCATGGAAGATCGCCGTGCCGCCCACGGTCGGCTTTCTCGTGCAGGTGGTGAAGAGTACGGCGCTCACCTCGATCATCGGCCTGACCGAGCTGACCAAGACCGGGACCATGATCACGAACGCCGTGTTTCGTCCGTTCCCGATCTACGCGATGGTCGCGCTGCTGTACTTCGCGATGTGCTTTCCGCTCACGTGGTACGCACGTGTGCTCGAAGGCCGCCACCAGCGTGCCCGTCACCGCTGAACGCATGAACTTCAACGCTTTTCAGAAGCAGGTTTCCACATGATTACCATTAGCAACGTATCGAAGTGGTACGGTCAGTTCCAGGTGCTCACTGACTGCACGACGGAAGTGAAAAAAGGTGAAGTCGTCGTGGTATGCGGGCCGTCGGGCTCGGGAAAATCGACGCTCATCAAGACGGTCAACGGCCTCGAACCGTTTCAGAACGGCGAGATCAGGATCAACGGCGAGTCGGTCGGCGACAGGAAGACCAATCTGTCGAAGCTGCGCTCGAAAGTGGGCATGGTTTTTCAGCATTTCGAACTCTTCCCGCATATGTCGATTACCGAAAACCTCACGCTCGCACAGGTGAAGGTGCTTGGCCGGCACAAGGAAGAGGCCGCGCAAAAGGCCCTGGGGCTGCTGCATCGCGTGGGCTTGCGCGCTCACGCGGACAAGTTTCCTGCCCAGCTCTCCGGCGGTCAGCAGCAGCGTGTCGCAATCGCCCGCGCGTTGTCGATGGACCCGATTGCGATGCTGTTCGACGAGCCAACCTCGGCACTCGATCCGGAGATGATCAACGAGGTGCTGGACGTGATGGTCGAACTCGCCCAGGAAGGCATGACGATGATGTGCGTCACGCACGAGATGGGCTTCGCGAAGAAGGTGGCGAATCGCGTGATCTTCATGGACCAGGGGTGTATCGTCGAAGACGATCTCAAGGAGGCGTTCTTTGCGCAGCCGAAGTCCAGTCGCGCGAAGGACTTCCTTTCAAAGATCCTTCACTAGCCTGCTTCCGTCAAAGCGGAAACGCGAATCCCCCATGCGACGCCTTCCTCCACTCAACGCACTGCAGGTATTCGAAGTGGTCGCGCGCCACCGCAGCTTCACGTGTGCTGCAGAACACCTGTGTCTCACGCAGGGCGCTGTGAGCCGACAGATCCTCTCGCTGGAGGACTACTACAAGTTTTCGCTTTTCATCAGAGGAAAGAAGGGGCTCACGCTGACGACCGAAGCCGAGATGCTGCTGCCCGTCGTGAGGGAGGGCCTCGCACGCATCGAGGAGACGTCGGCGCGCTTGACGCGGCAGCGCACCGATCTCGCCATGAAGGTGCCGACCTGCATCATGCGTTGGATGTTGCCAAGAATCATGCGGTTTCAGGGCGAGCACCCAGACTTGCTGGTGCAGATTACGGCAACCTGGCAGCATGACGTCGACTTCCAGGCCGAGCCGTTCGACGCCGCGATCATCTACGGTTCGTCCCCGGGCGCCGATGTTCACGCGGTGCCGCTCTTCGACGAGCAGATCACGCCGGTATGCGCGCCGGAACTGCTGAACAGCAAGCCGCTCGCACAGTTCGACGATCTCTCGCAATTTACGCTGCTGCATCCGACGCGAGACCATCGTGACTGGAGACAGTGGCTCGATCAGGTTGGCGCGACCCAGGTGGACGCAAACATGGGTCCGAGTTTCGAAACGCTCGATCTGGCCACGAACGCGGCCATGCAAGGCTTCGGCATTGCGATCGGCGACCGCACGCTGGTCGACGACGACCTCGTGGCGAAGCGGCTTGTCATGCCGTTCGACACGGTGATCGAAACGGGCGCGCGCTATTACTTTGTCTATCCCGAGTGCGTGGCACATCAGCCGAAGGTGAAGCTCTTCAGCGAGTGGATGGCACGCAATCACCAACGACAACCGGCGATTGCGCCGGTATAGCAACCGCCAGGCGAGCGGCGCCCCCTCAAACCTGCGCCGCGGCTTCATCCGCTTTGTCGCGTTCCAGCAAAGGATAAGCGAGCGCGCAAATATGTGACTGGATGCGCACGAGATCGCGCAGCACGTCGAGATGCAGCGAACTCGAGGCCAGGCTGTCCGGCTGGCCGTCGCGCAACCGTTCGAGGTGGCGTTCGCGCGCCGATCGTTCGAGTTGCCTCAGGGCCTGCTTGTCGGCGATGAGCTGCGCGGCGGTTTGTGTGCGCCCCGACACGAGCAGGGCCTGGGCGCGGCGAAAGCTGTCGATCACCGAGTCATGCAGCATGCGCAGCTCTTCGGTGCCTTCCGCCGAAAAGCTCAGCTGCATCTTGATCTTCTTCTGTGCGATCTCGAGCAGATTCTTGTCGATGATGTCGCCGATATGCTCGAGATTGATCACGGCGGTCATGATGTCCGATGCCCAGCGCCGGTCCTCTTCGCTGAGCGGCTCGCGGGTCAGTTCGGTGACGTAGCGCTTGATCGCGTCGTGGAGCACGTCCACGGTGTCGTCACGGCTCGCGACATCGCTCACTGCGCGGCGGTCATTGGCAAGCAGCACCGGCACGCTCTCGCGCAGCATCGCCTCGACGATCTCGCTCATTCTGATCACTTCGCGCGCCGCGCACGCCAGCGCCAGCGGCGGAGACTGCAAGGCGCTTTCATCGAGGTAGCGCGGCGAGCACGCATCGTCGCCCGCAGCGGGCGAGGGCATGATGCGCTCCAGCAGACGCGCTACCGGATCGAGCAGTCCGATGAACACGACTGCGATGGCGACGTTCAGGCCAGTGTGAAAATCGGCGATCGTGCGGCTGGCGTCGCCGGGCAGCGTGTCGAGCAGGCGCGCGAGCGGCGAGCACACGGCGAGCAGCAGCACGCACACGCCGCCGCGCAGCAGCAGGTTGCCGGCGGGCAGCCTCCGGCGGCTGAGATCGTGCCCCTTCGCCGCCTCGAAGTACGGATTGAGCGCGCTCCCGACGTTCGCGCCGAGCACCATGGCGATCGCGATGTCCAAAGGCACGGTATGCAGCTTCGCGAGCGACATCACGAACAACACGACCGGAATGCTCGAATGCGCGGCCCACGTGAGCACGCACGCCAGCGCGGCGTTGAGCACGGGCTCGCCGGACAGCGCGCCGAGTACCGTACGCAGCGCGGGCGCGGTTTCCGCGGGCTGCACCGTCGAGACGAGCAGCGTGAGCGCGAGCAGCATGAGTCCGAGCCCGATCGATGCCCGGCCGATATCGCGGTTGCGCGAGCCCTTGCCCCTTTCGAACAAAGCCATGCCGATCAGCAGGCACGCGGGCGAAATCCAGCTGAGGTCGAGCGAGAACGCCTGCACGATGAGCGTCGAGCCCACGTTCGCGCCGAGCATCACGGCGAGTCCCGTCACCGCTCCCATCAGGCCGCGCGCCGCGAAGGACGACGCGATCATGCCGGTTGCCGTACTGCTCTGCAGCGCGCCGGTGATCGCGAGTCCTGCACAGAATGCATTGAAGCGGTTGCCGAGGCTGCGCGCCATGAAGCGCCGCAGCGAGGCGCCGAACGCGCGCATGAGCCCGGACTCGACCATGTGCAGGCCCCACGTGAGCAGGGCGACACCGCCCGCGAGATGAAGCACGATCAAGATCATCCGGCGCCTCCTTTGTGTTGTTTTCGGCTACACGCCTGCCTCGATTGCCTCCTCGAGTATCATCAGCGCACCGCCGCTTTGGTCGAGACGCGCGAGAGCGCGAGCAGCACGAGCAGCGTGCCGCCTCCCAGCACCATCGTGAGGGTCGACGCATCGAAGATCGCACCACGGTCGGACAGCGCGAAGATGCCCACGGGCAGCGTGACCCAGCCAGGTGGATAGATCATCAGCGTCGCGCCCAGTTCGCCCATCGACAACGCGAAGCTCAGGCTGAACGACGCGAGCAGATACGGTGCGATGAGCGGCAGTGTCACGCGGGTCAGCTGGTAGAACGGCCGTGCGCCGAGGCTTTCGGCGACCTCGCCGTACTCCGGCGCCAGACGCGCGAGCCCCGCCGACACATTGCCGTACGTGAACGCCGAAATCAGCAGGAAATGGGCGAGAAACACGATCGACGCCGTGCCGTTGAGCAGGACGGGCGGCTGGCTGAACGCGACGAGCAATCCAAGCCCGATGGAAACCGACGGCACCGCGCTCGGCACGAAGAAGACGACGTCGAGCACGCGTCTCGGCATGCCCTTCATGCCGCGCAACGCGAGTGCCGCCCATGTGCCGCTCACGAGTGCCGCCGCACTGGCGAGCGCCCCGGTGAGCACGCTCACGCGCAACTGGTCGGCCGAATCCGTGTGGAACACCCGCGCGTAGTGCGCGAGCGTCAGGTGGCTCGGCAGAATGCCGTTCCACTGTCCGCTCACGCTGGCGAGCGCGATCATCGCGACCGGCAATCCATAGATCGCGGCGAATAGCAGCGCCGTCGCACTCCAGGTCGACACCTTTGCCCATTTAGCCCAAAGCAGCACGGCGACCTCCGCAAAGTGACACGACTGTCCGGTAGCAGGCGTAGAGCCCGAGCGACAGCGCGATGTTGATGACGGCGATCACGCAGGCCGTGGTGTAGTCGAACTCCTGAATCGCCTTGCCGTAGATGAGCAGCGGCAGGGTGATCACGTCTTTCGCGCCGATGAACAGCACGATGCCGAACTCGTTGACGGTCAGCAGCAGGCAGAGGCTGCCGCCCGCGAGCAGCGCGGGCAACGCGGCGGGCAGGATGATCTGCCGGATGATGCGCAGCGGCTTCGCGCCGAGACTGCTCGCCACTTCGATCTGCGCGTTGTCGATCTGCGAGAAGCAGGCGAGCAGCGGGCGCATGATGAACGGCGTATAGACCGTCACCTCGGAGAGCACGACGCCCCACTGCGTGTACAGGAAGTCGACGGGCGGCAGGTTCAGGTGGAAGAACGTCATCAGCGACTGGTTCAACAGACCCGCCGAGCCGTACACGAACGTGAAGGCGAGCGCGACGAGAAAGGTTGGCAGTGCGATGAACGTATCGATCAGCCGACCGACGAAGCGCGCGCCGGGAAACGGCACGAATGCGATCACGAGCGAGAACACGAAGCCCAGCACGAGGCAGCCCACCGACGCGCTGACCGCGATGGCGATCGTGTGATAAAGCCCGCTCAGGAACTGTCGCGAATGCAGCACGGCGGCGAAGTTCGCGAGCGTGAGCGTGTGAGTGCTGGAGTCGGCCCCGCCGCCCAGGGCCTGCAGCGCGATGAGGCCGAACGGGTAGAAGAAGATTGCCGCCAGCACTACGAGCGGCGGCGCGATCCAGAGGCCGCGCCAGCTGGCCGGGGAGCGGCCGGCCGGCGCGGGCGGCGCAATGACGAGATCAGCCATGGCCTTCGACCTCCGGTACGAGCGTGACGTCCGCGGCGTCGAAGTGAACGGACATCGCCGTGCCGGGCTCCGGCGGGCTTTCGAGCGGCGCACGCGTAAGACGTAGCGCTTCGCCGCCGACATCGAGCACGACGCTGTGCAGTTCACCAAGCCATTGCACGCTCTGCACGACGCCCGTCACGCGATTGGACGCTTCCGTGCGCGGCCTGAAGTGCAGATCGTGCGGCCGCACGCATACGTAACACGCGCTGGCGGCGGGCAGGCCGTGATGATTGCGCCCGACGATCGAAAAATCCCCGCAGCGCACCCGCGCGTAGCCGTCGGTCGTGGGCACCAGCTGCTGCGCCGGCAACACGTTCGCACGCCCGAGGAATTCCGCCGCAAAACGGTTCGGCGGATGCCGGTAGAGCCCCTGGGTCTCGCCGTGAGCCACCAGCTTGCCGTCGCGCATGATGCCGATGTGGTTCGCGAGTGTGAGCGCCTCGGTCTGATCGTGCGTCACATAAAGCACGGTCAGCGAGGGGAGGCTGCGATGCAGCTTCGCCAGCTCGTCGAGCATCGAGCGCCGGATCTGCGCGTCGAGCGCGGAGAGCGGCTCGTCGAGCAGCAGCACCTGGGGCTGGATCGCGAGCGCACGCGCGATTGCCACGCGCTGCTGCTGGCCGCCGGAGAGTTCGCGCGGATAGCGCTTCGCATACTTCGACATGCCGACGAGGCCGAGGCACTCGGGCACCCGCGTGCGGATCGCGTCCGCGTCGGTGCCGCGTGCACGCAGGCCAAAGGCGACGTTGTCTTCCACGCGCATGTGCGGAAACAGCGCGTAATTCTGCACGACCATGCCGATGTTGCGTGCATACGGTGGCAAACGCGTGACGTCGCGCGCGCCGATCACGATGCGTCCCGCGCTCGGCTGCACGAAGCCCGCGACGGCCCGCAGCGCGGTCGTCTTGCCGGAGCCCGAGGGGCCGATGAGCGCGACGATCTCGCCGGGCTTCACGGTGAGCGTGAGCGAGTCGAGAATAGTCTGGCCGCCGTACGTCACCGAGACATTCTCGAAGCCGATTCCGCTGGCGCCGTGCGCGACCGCCGCCGGCACCGCGGGGGCCTGCGGCGCAGGCCCGCGTTCCATGGTGAAGGTATTGGCCATTAGTTGCTCGAGATCGCCTGGTTGTAAGTTGCCACGTCGGACTTCAGGTCGTGCATGACCTGGTTCCAGTCGGGCTCCCAGATTTCGACGCCCTGCAGCATCGCGCTGAGCGTCTTGAAGTTGGCGTCGGTGGGATGCACGTCGGTGCGCACGGGCATGCCATAGGCGGACTTGCTCACGTCCTGCTGGGCCTCGGCGCTCAGGAGGAAGTCGATCAGTTTCTTGCCGTTGTCCGTATGCGGCGCGCCGGCGACGAGACCGATGTAGTAGGGCAGTGAGAACGTGGCGCGGCGCCCGCTCGGGCCGGCGGGGAAGAAGACCGAAATGTTCGGGTTGTCGCGCATCTGCGAGAGGTTCATCTGCAGATCGCCATTGGCGACGTAGAGTTCGCCCTTGTTCACAAGCGCCGTGAGCTTGCCCGTGGAAGCGGACGGTCCGAGGTTGTTCGCCTGGAGCTTGCGCAGATACGCGAAGCCGCCGTCCTTGCCGTCGAACGCATGGAAGGTCTGCAACATCAGCGCGGTACCGTCACCGGCCTGGCCCGGCGTCGAGTACTGCACCTTCTGCTTGAACTGCGGCGCGAGCAGGTCCGTATAGGCCTTGGGCGCACTCTTGAGCACTGCGGAGTTGTAGATGAACGTGGGGTAGTTGTCGACCATGGCGACGTACAGCCCCCTGGCATCCTTGTCGCGCGCGGCGATCTTGTCGGCGCCAGCCGGAGAGTAGGGTTGCAGCAGGCCGTCGGCCGCGGCCTTCTGCATAAACGGCGGCAACGTCACGAGCACGTCGGCCTGAATATTCGACTTCTCCTTGCCGAGACGATCCACCACGCCGCTCGACCCGGCCTCGATATATTGCACCTTGATGCCCGTTGCCTTCGTGAAGGCTTCGAACTGGTTGCCGAACCAGCTGGGCGTGCCGTCGTGAAGACCGTCCGCGCTGTAGAGGGTCACGACGCCGGATTGTGCATGCACGGAGCCCGCTGCGAAAGCGAAGGCACAGGTCACCGCGGCGATCAGTTGAGTTTTCATATTCAACCTTCCTTGAGTTCGGATGCTGAAAAAAACCTCGTAGGGCCGCGCGCTGGCGGCTTGCATCGCAATCCTGCCGGATGCTGCAGTCACTCCCAGGGCATGGACCAGGTCCTGACGTTGGTGTAGCTCTTCATCGCCTCGACCATGCCTTCCTTGTAGCCGTTGCCGGAGTCCTTGATGCCGCCGAACGGCGACATTTCGGTGCGATAACCCGGCACTTCCCAGACGTTCACGGTGCCGACCTCCAGCTCGTTGACGAACTTCGTGGTGTAGTCGAGGCGGTTCGTGCAGACGCCCGAGGAGAGGCCGTAGGCGGTCGAGTTCGAGATGCGGATGACGTCTTCGATCTGGTTGGGAACCCGAATGATCGGGATGACCGGGCCGAAGGTCTCCTCGCGCACGAGTTCGCAGTCGTAGGGCACGTGATCGACGACGGTGGGGGCGAACAGCGCGCCCTGGCGTGGGGCGCCGTAGAGCACGCGTGCACCGTGCGCTTCGGCGTCGGCCACGCGGCGCTCGAACAGTTGCGCGGCCGCTTCGTTGATGACCGTCCCCACGTCGACACTGGGGTCCATCGGGTCGCCGCACTTGAGCTTCTTCGCGTGCACGAGCACTCGCTCGACGAAGGCATCCGCCACGCTTTCCACCACGAGAATGCGCTTGACCGCCGTGCAGCGCTGGCCGGAATTCCTGGTCGCGCCCGTCACCGCAAGCAGTGCGGCACGGTCGAGGTCGGCGTCTTCCATGACGATGAGCGGGTCGTTGCCGCCCAGTTCCAGCACGGTGCGGCGGTAGCCCGCGTGCTGCGCGATGTACTTGCCCACGCGTACCGAACCGGTGAACGTAACCAGATCGCAATGCGGGTCCGTGATCATGCTGTCACCCATCGTGCGAGGATTGCCGGTGACGACGCTCAGCATCTCGGGCGGCAGGCCCGCTTCGTAGAGCACGTCGGCGAGCGCGAGCGCGGTGAGCGGCGTGAGTTCGGTGGGCTTGAGCACCACCCGGTTGTTCGTTGCGATGGCCGGCGCGAGCTTGTGGCTCACCATGTTCAGCGGATGGTTGAACGGCGTAATGGCTGAAATCACGCCGAGCAGCGGCAGACGCGTCGTGAAGATCTTGCGGTTCTTGCCGTTCGGGCTGATGTCGCACGAGTAGACTTCGCCGTCGTCCTTGATCGTGAGCTGCGCGGCAAACGACCAGACATCGTAGGCGCGGCTTGCTTCGTAGAGCGAATCTTTCCAGCACAGACCCGACTCCGCGGTGATGAGGCGCGCGAAGTCCTCCTTGCGGTCGCGCAGCGCTTCGGCGGTGGTCTGAAGGATGCGCTGACGCTCGAAGCGCGTGAGGTGCGGGCGCGCGGCGTGCGCTTTGGCGAACGCTTCCTGCACGTGTTCGGGACGGCCCGCGGGCACGGTGCCGACCACTTCGTTCGTGTAGGGGTTGAAGACTTCGATCACTTCGTCGGTCGAGACCTGCCGGCCGGCGATGCGCATGGACTCGTGCTTGAATGCGGGTTTGGTCATGACGTTCATCGCATACCTCGTTCTATGATCCGGTTGGGCGCGCCCCCTCGCGGATGCGAGCGGCGGCGTGCGGGGGCCTTCGTGTTGATACGTGTGTCAAGCGACGGCGGCTTGTGCGACGTGGTTCAGCGCGACATCGAAGATGTCGAAATTGCGCAGCGCGCGGCCCTGCGGCCAGTCGGTCTTGCGGTTGACAATGAGCGGCACGTCCTGCTCAGAGATCCCGCCATGCGAGCGCAACGGCTCGGTCAGGCCGGAAAAGTCGTGGCGCGCGGCGCTCGTGCCGAACACCTTGGCGCGCGTGCCGACCACGACAATGTCGCCGATCCGGTCGGGCGGCAGCTCGAAGCGCTCGCATGCGGCATCGCTCGTCAGCGCGAGTTCCACGCCCGCGGTGTGGCGCAGCTTGTCGAGCAGCGTCGCCGCGCCTGCGGCGTCGGTGCCCTCCGGGAGGTAGATGGTGGCGAACGAGCCGAGCGCGCCGTGGTGCGCGACGTAGGGATCGGTGATCGGCAGGATCACGCGCGCGCGACCCTTCCCGGTCCACTCGTCGAACAGATCCTGGAGGTAGAGCACGTCGGGCTCCCCATTCGCGCGGTGCTTGTCGTTCATGCCGTGGTCCGCCGTGATCGCGAGTACGCAGCCTGCGGCGTCGAGTTCGCCCACGTAGCGGTCGAACATTGCGTAGAAGTCGTTGGCTTTCGGCGCTCCAGGTGCTGCCTTGTGCTGCACGTAGTCGGTCGTCGAGAGATACATCAGGTCGGGGCGAAACGTATCGAGAAGCTTCACGCCGGCGGCGAATACGAACTCGGAGAGATCGGCGGAGTAGACGTCGGGCAGCGGCTTGCCAACGAACGCGAGCACATCGCCGAGACCGTTCTGCTCGCGTGTCGCCTGATCGGCTTTTTCGGCCGAGAACGCGATGGCGCGGCCGCTCGCGAAGTTGAGCCCCTTGCCGAGCAGCGTGCGCAGTTTGTCCTTCGCGGTGACGACCGCCACCTTCGCGCCGGCGTCGTGGAACGCCGCGAAGATCGTGGGTGCGCGCAGGAAACGCGCGTCGTTCATCATCACTTCTTCGCCGCTCGCACGGTCGTAGAAGTAGTTGCCCGCAATACCATGCACTTTAGGCGGGCGGCCCGTGAGGATCGAGAGATTGTTCGGGTTGGTGAAGCTCGGAATCACGCACTGCGCAATGCGGCTCGTGCCGGTGCGCAGCAGCTTGGCCAGATGCGGCGCGCGGCCTGCCTTGATGGCCTCCTCGATATACGCCGGCTCGGAACCGTCGAGGCAGATCACCACGACGGGCGCGGCGGGAAAGCGGTATTCGCGACCGTTCACGGCCACTGCGGTGTCATTCAGCGTGCTCATTGCATCTCCATTCAGGCTGTTTTTTCGATCTGGCCGACCATGCCCATTTCCTCGAGGACTTCGCCGATCGCGGCGAGTGCGGCGCGTATTTCCTTTTCGCCGATCCGGCCAATACAGCCGATGCGGAACGAGTCGGCCACGGTCAGCTTGCCCGGATAGATCACGAAGCCGCGCGCCTTCAAACTTTCGTAGAACTGCGCAAAGACGAAGAGTGGGTCCTCGGGCATATGGAACGTGACGATGATCGGCGCCTGCAGCGCGTCCGCGAGCAGCGGCCTGAAGCCGAGCGCGCGCATGCCGTCGAGCAGGATCCGGCAGTTGTTGCGATAGCGTCCCCCGCGACCGGCTACGCCGCCTTCGGCATCGAACTCATCGAGCGCCTGGTGGAAGGCAACGATCACGTGCGTGGGCGGCGTGAAGCGATACTGGCTCGTCTTCTCCATGTTGAGCCACTGGTCGTGCAGGTCGAGCACGAGCGTGGTGGCGTTGCCCTGTGTGCGCTTGAGCGCTTCGACGCGGCAGATCACGAAGCCGAGTCCCGGGACGCCTTCGATGCACTTGTTGGACGATGCGGCGACCGCGTCGATGTGCATGGCCTGCACGTCGATGGGCAGCGCGCCGAAGGCACTCATCGAATCGACGAGATAGCCCTTGCCGTATCTGGCCGCCAGTGCGCCGATCTGCGCGATGGGGTTGAGAATGCCCGAGGTCGTCTCGCAGTGAACGGTGAACACGTGCGTGATGGACGGGTTGCTCGTCAGCAGCGCTTCGACCGCGGCGAGGTCCGGCGGCGTGTCCTCGGCCGTTTCGTGCACCACGGTCCTGCGCCCGGCGATATCGAGAATGCGCTTCGCCCGCTTGCCATAGGCGCCGTTGATCAGCACGAGGACCTCGCCGTCGGCGGGCACGAAGGTCGTGAGCATGGCCTCGACGGCGAAGGTGCCCGAGCCTTGCATGGGCACCGTCGCCCAGTCGTCCGAACCGTTCGCTATCCTGACGAGTCGCGTGAGCACTGAGCGGTTGATTGCGATGAAGTTCGCATCGCGCGAGCCCCAGTCGTGAACCATTGCCGCTTTGACGGTGCGCGAGGTGGTGAGTGGACCGGGCGTAAGGAGCAGCGGATCGCCGGTTTCTGAAGCTGCAGGGGAGGAAGCCGTGGAAGATGCCGTCATGGGGTGTCTCCGTGAAGGTCTGTTCTGACTGTCTGACTGCGTGTTGAAGTCACTTTAGGCCGCGCAACAAAAACAGTCAATACGCCACTATTTGCCACAACACCAGGGGATACGCGGATGCGTTGCCAGCGATTGCGTCAGATGCGGCGCGGCAAGCGGCAGCGCGACCCGGCACTACGTGCGCGCTGAGGAACGATGGGGAGATGGATGGGCAAGCGCCCGTGTGTGCGGCTCAGCGCTCGCCGCGCGCGACGATCACTCGCCACTGCTGCAGTTCGAACGCACGAGCGATACGCGGGGGCGGCGGCGCATCGACGACGACGCCTGCGATGTGCGGCACGGGCGTGATCCGCACGGGCGTGCCGTGCTCGAACTTGGTGTGGTCGGCGAGCACGTAGACCGCCTTGCCGGCGTTCATCATCAGATGCCGCTGCTCGGCGGCGAGCCGCGAGTAATCGGTGAATTCGCCCTCCGGTGAGATGCCGCTCACGCCGAGAAAAACAAGGTCGACGCGATAGTGGGCGAGCGCGGTCATCGTCTCGATGCCGAATGCCGCTTCGTCGTTCGGCTCGATGTCGCCACCGAGCACGATCACTTTCACGCCGGGCGCGCGGCACAGGAGCAGGCCGATCGGCAGGCTGTTGGTGATAACGGTGAGGTCGCTGTGGTTCGTGAGCGCAGCGGCGAGGCCCAGCGTGGTGGAGCCCGAATCGAGCAGCACGACCATGCCGTCGGCGACGAGCTGCGCCGCCGCGGCGCCGATGGCCGCCTTGCCCGCAGCGTTCGCCGCTTCGCGCGTGGCAAGCGACGGTTCGTCAACCGCGCGCTTCGCCGCGCCGCCGTGGACGAGACTCAGGCGGCCCTGTTCCGCGAGCGCCTTGAGGTCACGACGGATCGTTTCGCGCGAGACGCCGAGCGTCATGCTCATGTCGGCGACACTCACTGAGCCGCTCGCATCGAGGCTTTGCAGAATGTAGTCGGTGCGTCCGACGGCGAGACGGCGGTTCAGCGGCATGGGTGGAGCAAGGGGTGGGGCGGCGCGGTCATCTGGCATGGTGTTGCCTTTCAGGAAAGGAAAGCGCGGCGGTGCCCGTGAACTGGACGCACGAGGATAAGCCACAAAATACCACAAATTGCCGAGCGATTCGTTCCTCTCGAAGAGGGGTGAATCGTCGTTGTATTTTGGCAGGTTCGTGATGCCAAGCCGCCCAGACCAAGCAAATATCCCCCATCAAGCGCGCCCGTCTTGTGGCAAATTGAGTTGTTTTGTGTGGCATCTTGTTGCATTATTTGGCCTGGTAGCTGTCCTCGCAACGCATTTCACTCCGCATCGAGGCCCACCCTATGCCTACCCCTGTCCCTGCGCATGCGCGCGTCGTGATCATCGGCGGCGGTATCGTCGGCTGCTCCGTGGCTTACCATCTCGCGAAACTCGGTTGGCGCGACATCGTGCTGCTCGAACAGGGCGTGCTGTCGTGCGGTACGACGTGGCACGCGGCGGGTCTGGTCGGCCAGTTGCGCGCGCAGCACAGCATGACGAAGCTCATTCGCTACTCCACAGCCCTTTATGCCGAACTCGAGGCCGAAACGGGGCTGGCCACCGGCTGGAAGCAATGCGGGTCGCTCTCGGTGGCGCGCACGCCGGAGCGGATGACCCAACTGAAACGCACGGCCGCGTCGGCGCGCGCCTATGGCGTGACCTGCGACGTCATCGGGCCGCGGGAGGCGGGCGAGTTGTGGCCGGTGATGCGCACCGACGACCTGCTTGGCGCCGTCTGGCTCCCGGGTGACGGCAAGGCGAATCCGACGGACCTGACGCAATCGCTCGCGCGCGGCGCGCGCATGCGTGGCGCCCGCGTGGTCGAGAACACGCGAATCACCGCCGTGCACACGGCCGCCACGCGCGCGGGGCGAGTCGTCACCGGAGTCACGTGGCGCAACAAGGACGGCGACGAAGGCACGTTGCAGGCGGATCTCGTCGTGAACTGCGCGGGGCAATGGGCGAAGGCGATCGGCCGGCTGGCCGGCGTCACGGTGCCCCTGCATTCGGCGGAGCACTATTACATCGTGACCGAGCGCATCGCGGGCGTGCATCCCGATTTGCCCGTCATGCGCGACCCCGACGGCTTCATCTACTTCAAGGAGGAAGTGGGCGGCCTCGTAATGGGCGGCTTCGAGCCGAATGCGAAGCCGTGGGGTATGAACGGGATTCCGGAGAACTTCGAGTTTCAGCTGCTGCCCGACGACTGGGATCAGTTCGAAGTGCTGATGGAAAATGCATTGCAGCGTGTGCCGGCGCTTGAAACCGCGCAGGTTCGCCAGTTCTACAACGGGCCGGAATCGTTCACGCCGGACAACAATTTCATTCTCGGTGAGGCGCCCGAGTTGCGCGGCTTCTTCGTGGGCGCGGGTTTCAACTCGATGGGCATCGCCTCGGCGGGCGGCGCCGGCATGGCGCTAGCAGAGTGGATCGTGGCCGGCGAGCCGACCATGGATCTCTGGCCCGTGGACATACGCCGCTTTGCGCGCTTCAACGGCAACGACACCTGGCTGCACGACCGCGTCAAGGAAACACTAGGCCTGCACTATGCGATGCCCTGGCCAAATCGGGAACTCGACACGGCGCGGCCATTCCGTCGCTCGCCGCTCCATGCGCTGCTCGCCGCCGATGGCGCCTGCTTTGGCAGCAAGATGGGCTGGGAGCGCGCGAACTTCTTCGCGCCAAAGCCCATCGAGGCGCGCATCGAGTACGCGTTCGGCCAGCAGAACTGGCTGCCGTGGAGCGGCGCGGAGCACCGCGCCTGCCGCGAACGCGTCGCGCTGTTCGACATGACGTCGTTTGCCAAGCTGCTCGTCAAGGGGCGTGACGCGGAAGCTGTCCTGCAGGGCATCGTCGCCAATGACGTAGCCGTGCCGGTCGGCACCACGATCTATTCCGGTATCCTGAACGATCGCGGCGCTTACGAGTCGGACGTCACGCTCACGCGCCTGGCGGAAGACCAGTATCTCGTCGTCACAGGCTCCGCGCAGGCGACGCGTGACTTCGACTACCTCGAGAAGGCGATTGGGCACGAGCGGCACTGCGTGCTCGTCGACGTCACCAGCCAGTACGCGGTGCTTGCCGTGATGGGGCCGCACTCGCGGGCACTGCTGCAAAGTGTTTCGAAAGCAGACTGGAGCCCCGCGGCGTTCCCGTTTGGTCAAAGCCGCGAGGTCGATATCGGTTACGCGACCGTGCGCGCAACGCGCGTGTCCTACGTCGGCGAACTGGGCTGGGAGCTATACGTTCCCGTCGAATTCGCCGTAGGCGTCTACGAGACGCTTCATGCGGCGGGCGAAGCGTACGGCCTTGTGAATGCGGGCTACTACGCGATCGAGTCGTTGCGCCTCGAGAAGGGCTACCGCGCGTGGGGCCGCGAACTCTCGCCCGAGCACAATCCCTTCGAAGCCGGGCTCGCATTTGCATGCAAGCTCGACAAGGACATCGCCTTTCGCGGTCGCGACGCACTTCTGCGGCTGCGCGACCAGCCCTTGCAGCGTCGGCTCGCCGTCTTCAGCGCCGACGGCGCAAGCGATCGCATGCTATGGGGCGGCGAAGGCATTCTGCGCGACGGCAAGCCGGTCGGCTCGGTAACGTCGGCCGCCTTCGGCCACACGCTCGGCTGCCCGGTTGCCATGGGCTATCTCTCGCGCCTGGACGGGCCTGTCGATGCCGCGTGGCTCGCCCAGGGGCGCTATACGATCGACGTGGCGGGAGAGCCGATTCCGGCGACGCTGCATCTGCAAGCGCCATACGACCCGCGCTCGTTGCGCACGAAGAGTTGACTGAGTCATTGCGGGCAACTGAAGGGCTGCACGCGAGCGGGTCAACGGCATCGTCCTCCCAGGGTGGCAACATGCATTACGCGCAATTGCGGGCATTTCATGCGGTGGCGGAGCAGGGCGGCTTTTCGAAGGCCGCCCGTGCGCTTGCGCTGACACAGCCGGCGATTTCCGATCACGTGCGGCGCCTCGAACAGGACTATGGCGTACGACTTTTCGAGCGCACCGCGCGGGGTGTCGAACCGACGGACCTCGGCCGGCGCCTCTACGCGGTGACGCGCCAGATGGTGGCCTGCGAGCGCGACGCCCGCCGCCTGCTCGAAGCCGCGGGCGAGCTCGAGTCGGGCGAGCTTTCCCTCGCTGCCGATGCACCGGACCTGGCGATGAGGCTGATCGGCGCGTTCCGGATGCGCCATCCGGGGATCGTGGTGAAACTCTCGGTGGCCAACGCGACCGAGTGCATGCAGCGCGTGCTAGCCGGTGTTGTCGATGCCGCGATCTCTGCCGCGCGGGTCGTGCATGCCGGCCTGGAAACGCGGGTGCTGTGCGAGGCGCCGCTTGCCGCCGTCGTTCCTGCCAGCAGCGCGCTCGCCACACAGGCAGCGCTCAGCTACGAGGCGCTCGTGCGCGAACCGATGATCTTCCGCGAAACGCAATCCGTCACGCAGCAACTGCTCGAAGCGGAGCTGGTGCGCAAGGGCCTGCAAGTGCGTCCCGTGCTGTACGTGGAAGGTCGCGAAGCATTGCAAACCGCCATCGCGCAGGGCGTTGGCGTGGGTGTCATCGCGCGTACGGAGTTCGGTGGCTCGCCGGGCGTCCGCGCGATTGCGCTTGCCGACTGCCGGGTCCGCATGATCGAGTCGCTGGCGCGGCTCGCCGACCGTCCGGCGTCGAACCTCCTCGATGCACTGTTTAGTACCGACCCCGTATCGACCTGACTTCGGGCTCGATGCTTGCTACCCGAGGCGGAACAACGATCGACTCATACGAAACAGATGGTCTCTATCATGAAACGCGAAGCATGAAAGAACGAGCAACTGTCGTGTGCTGGCAGCAAGGACGGATTCTCCTCGTCGAACGGGGGCGATCGCGATGGTCGCTGCCCGGCGGCACGATCCGGCGCGCGGAGTCGCCGGCGGACGCTGCCGTACGTGAACTCAATGAAGAGACGACGCTCGAGGGCTGCGAACTGGGATACCTGTTCCAGTTTGGCGGACTCAACAAGCGGCACCACGTCTTTTTCTCCGTGCTGCACGACGACGCGAGACCTATGCCGAATAACGAGATTCTAAGGTGCCGATGGTTTCGTCCCCAGAAGGTCTCTACGCTGATTACCAGCGTGCCGACACGGGAAATCGTCGATCTCCTGTTCGGTCATGAAATCAAGCAAACCACGCTCGTGCGCGCGTAACGCGCTCTGCCGCCGAGCGGCCTCGCTGACCGCAGCGCTGTCCAGTCATCGAATCCAGACGCCAATCCCCGCGCATCGCCCGCAACTATCGGGCGGGCTGATGAATGAGATCGCAAATTGCGAGTTTTTCTATTTGCCGCTCATTTATACGATATTCATTGTCCGCACAGTGTTTGTGCGGCCGCACCGCAAGCGCATCTGGAGGAGCGATGGAACATCAGCCCCGCACGCAGAACGAAAAGCTCGAGGTCAAGACCACGACGTGCTACATGTGCGCGTGCCGCTGCGGTATTCGCGTGCATCTTCGCGACGGCGAGGTTCGGTATATCGACGGCAATCCCGAGCATCCGCTTAATCAGGGTGTAATCTGCGCCAAAGGCTCGTCGGGCATCATGAAGCAGTATTCGCCGGCGCGCCTCACGCAGCCGCTGCTGCGCAAACCGGACGCCTTGCGCGGCACCGCCCAGTTCGAGCCCATCTCGTGGGAAGCGGCGTTCGACATGCTGGAAAAGCGCCTCGCGCGTTTGCGCGCGACCGACCCGAGGCAATTCGCGCTCTTCACGGGCCGCGACCAGATGCAGGCGCTCACAGGCCTGTTCGCCAAACAGTTCGGCACCCCAAACTATGCGGCGCACGGCGGCTTCTGCTCGGCGAACATGGCGGCCGGCATGATCTATACGATGGGCGGCTCGTTCTGGGAGTTCGGTGGGCCGGACCTCGACCGCGCGAGACTGTTCTTCATGATCGGCACGGCGGAGGACCATCACTCGAATCCGCTGAAGATTGCGATTTCGAAGTTCAAGCGCGCGGGCGGCCGCTTCATCGCCATCAATCCGATCCGCACGGGCTACGCGGCAATCGCCGATGAGTGGGTGCCGATCCGTCCCGGCACGGATGGTGCGCTGTTCATGGCGCTCATGCGTGAGCTGATCGAACAGAATGCGTATGATCGCGAGTTCGTCGAGCGCTATACGAATGCCGGTGAACTGCTCGATATGCGCGCCGACAGCGATACGTACGGCCTGTTCGTGCAGGACCCGACGGTCGAAGTGTGCAACCCGCTGTTTCCGCAGAATCACCTGTGGTGGGACGCCGCGAGTCAGCGCGAAGTGCCGCATCATGCGCCGGGCGTGCGTCCCGCGCTGGAAGGGCGCTATACGCTCGCAGACGGCACGCCGGTCGCGCCATCGTTCGGGTTGCTGCGCGAGCAGGTTGCCGACTGCACGCCGGAGTGGGCGGCGCAGATCACCGGCATTCCCGCCGCCACGATCCGCCGGCTGGCTCAGGAAATGGCCGATGTCGCGCGCGATCAGAAGGTCACATTGCCGATTCAGTGGACCGACGCCTGGGGCGAGACGCACGAAACCGTGACGGGCGCGCCCATTGCCTTTCACGCCATGCGCGGGCTCGCCGCTCACTCGAACGGCTTTCAGTCGATACGCGGCCTCGCCGTGCTGATGTCGCTGCTCGGCACGATCGACCGGCCCGGCGGTTTCCGGCACAAGTCGCCGTATCCGCGCGCCGTGCCGCCTTCGGCGAAGCCGCCCAACAGCCCCGACGACGTGAAGCCGAACACGCCGCTCGCGAATGGTCCGCTGGGCTGGCCCGCCGCGCCGGAAGATCTGTTTATCGACGCCAAGGGCGAGCCCGTGCGCATCGACAAGGCGTTTTCGTGGGAGTACCCGCTCGCCGTGCATGGCTTGATGCATAGCGTCATTACGAACGCGTGGCGGGGCGATCCGTATCCCATCGATACGCTGTTGATCTTCATGGCCAACATGGCGTGGAATTCGTCGATGAACACGGTGGAAGTCCGCAAGATGCTCGCGGACAAGCACGAGAACGGTGAGTACAAGATTCCGTTCATCGTGGTGTGCGATGCGTTCCAGTCGGAGATGACGGCCTTCGCCGACCTGATCCTGCCCGACACGACCTACCTCGAACGCCACGACGCGATGTCGATGCTCGACCGGCCCATTTCCGAATTCGATGGTCCGGTGGACTCCGTGCGCGTGCCGGTCGTCCCGCCGACGGGCGAATGCAAGCCGTTCCAGGAAGTGCTCGTCGAACTGGCGAGCCGCCTGAAGCTGCCGGCTTTCACGACGCCCGAAGGCACGCGCAAATACCGCGACTATCCGGACTTCATCATCAATCACCAGACGGCGCCGGGCTCGGGCGTGGGCTTCCTGATCGGCTGGCGCGGCAAGGACGGCGAGAAGGCGCTGGTTGGCGAACCGAACCCGCGGCAGTGGGATGAGTATGCGAAGCACAACTGCGTCTACCACTACACGCTGCCCGAGTCGCTGCAGTACATGCGCAACTGCAACGGGCCTTATCTGGACTTCGCTGTCGAAAAGGGCTTTCGCAAGTTCAACGAGCCGATCGTCATCGCGCTTTACTCGGACGTGATGCAGAAGTTCCGGCTCGCCGCCCAAGGCAAGACCAAGGGCCGGCAACCGCCCGAGCATTTGCGCGCGCGCATCGAGCAATACTTCGACCCGCTGCCGTTCTGGCATCCGCCGCTCGAGCACGACGCGACCGATCACGCGCAGTATCCGCTCGCGGCCGTCACGCAGCGTCCCATGGCGATGTACCACTCGTGGGACTCGCAGAACGCCTGGCTGCGGCAGATTCATGGCGAGAACTATCTGTACATGAATCCGCGCACGGCGGCGGCGCAGGGCATCGAGGACGGCGGCTGGATCTACGTCGAATCGCAATGGGGCAAGGTGCGCTGCCTCGCGCGCTACAGCGAGGCGGTCGAGCCGGGCACGGTCTGGACGTGGAACGCCATCGGCAAGTCGGCGGGCGCGTGGAATCTCGGACCCGACGCGAACGAATCGCAGCGCGGCTTCCTGCTGAACCACCTGATCGCCGACGAGATTCCCGTCAAGCGCGCCGATCACACGCGCACGTCGAACTCCGATCCGATCACGGGGCAGGCCGCGTGGTACGACGTGCGCGTGCGCATCTACCCGGCGGAGGCTCACGCCGACCACACGCTGCCGCAGTTCGCCGCCATGCCCGCGCTGCCCGGCTCCGTCGGCGCAGGGGCGGGGGCAGGGGGCATCATCCATCGCGTCGCGCAGGCGTATTTCGCCGGGCGCGGCGAGTTTGCCGCGCGGCTTGCGAAAGCCGCGCAACGCAAGTGAAACGGAGAGCATGCGATGACACAGATGGCGCTCGTGATCGATCTGAACGTCTGCGTGGGCTGCCACGCGTGCGTGACGAGCTGCAAGGAATGGAACACGTCGGGCGAGGCGGGCAGTCTCGCCGACTTTCGCCCGTATGACGCCGATCCATCGGGCACGTTCTTCAACCGGGTGCAGACGTTCGAAGCGGGCGAGTTTCCGCTTGCCGACACCGTTCATTTTCCCAAGTCCTGCCTGCACTGCGAGGACCCGCCGTGCGTGCCGGTCTGTCCGACCGGGGCAAGCTACAAGCGCAAGGAAGACGGCCTCGTGCTGGTCGACTACGACCGCTGCATCGGCTGCAAGTACTGCGCGTGGGCCTGCCCCTACGGCGCGCGCGAAATCGACGAAGCGCGCAAGGAAATGACCAAGTGCACGCTGTGCTCCGACCGCATCTACAACGAAGCGCTGCCGGAGCGCGATCGCAAGCCCGCGTGCGTGCTGGCGTGCCCGACCTCGGCGCGCCTCTTTGGCGACATTCACGATCCGGAGTCGGTCGTGTCGAAGGCGATCCGCGAACGGGGCGGCTATCAGCTGATGCCCGAGTGGGGAACCCGGCCGTCGAATCACTATTTACCGCGTCAACCGGTGACGTCCTGCGGTAGCGGCTCGTGTTCGTGCAAGACAGCGGGCGCGGGGGAGACCGATACGCTGGAAGCGCAGGTCGAACACGGCGCGCTCAATCTCGCGTCGGTCGCCACGCGCGTATGAGCACGCCAGCGCGCCCGCATGGCGCACCCCGAATCGTAGAGTGGAGAACGGTATGAATCCGGCATTTTCCGTGGTGTTTCTCACCACGCTGAGCGGCGCGGGCCAAGGTTTGCTGATTGCGCTCGTCGGCGTGGAGCTGGCGCAACGGCTCGGCTTCGGCGACGTGGCAGCGGTTCCGGCGATGTTCTATGTCGTCGGTGCGGCGCTTTCGTGCGCGCTGGGCGCATTGGGGCTCGTGGCGTCGTTCTTCCATCTCGGCCATCCCGAGCGGGCTTGGCGGGCCATTGCGATGTGGCGTACCTCGTGGCTGTCGCGCGAATGCCTTTGTCTTCCCGCGTTTCTGGCCTGCACGTTCGCTTATGGTCTCGCGCACCTGCTTGGGGCCTCGTATTCGCTGGCAATAGGGGGCGTGGCTGTCGTCGCGAGCCTGCTGCTGTTCGTGTGCACCGCGATGATCTACGCCTGCCTGCGCTTTCTCCAGGAATGGGCGACGCCGCTCACGCTGGTCAATTTCGTCTTGCTCGGCTGCGCGTCCGGCTTCACGCTCGCAACCGCGTGCGCCGCGAGATTCGCACCGGCCATGGCGGTGCCGCTCGCCGTCTGCGCATGCGTGTTGACGCTGGCGGGCTGCGCGTCGCGCACGGCCTCGCTGGTCCGCAATGCGCGTCTGCGTCCGAAATCGACTGTGCAAAGTGCGACCGGCATTCGCACGGAACGCGTCGAGCAGAAGTCGCGCGGGTTTACGGCAGGCGCCTTCAATCTGCGCGAGTTCTTTCACGGCAAGACGCCAGGCGCGCTCAAACGCATCAAGTGGACGTTCCTGATCGCGGCGTTCCTCGCTCCTTTCTGCCTCGTGGCGATCGGCGGCGGCATTCGATCCGTTGGGCTATCGTTCGCGGTGTTTTGCCTGGCGGCTGTGATCCAGTACGCGGGCCTGGTGGCGGAGCGCTGGTTTTTCTTTGCTGAAGCGCGGCATCCGCAGAATCTCTACTATCAGCGTTCATAATTCGCGCGCTCCACGTCCCTCTACTCGCGGAACGTTTTCGCGGTTTCCGTTGCGGCATGCCTCAGGTCGGGCACGAAGGCGAGCAGGTCGTCGAGCGCGACGCGCCCAACCGGCGCCTGGACGGCGATTGCCGCGCACGCACGGTTGCGGTCCAGCATCACGGGCACGGCGATCGCGATCAAACCCGGTAAATGCTCCTGATTGTTGATCGCGAGCTGCCGCCGGCGCGTCACCGCCAGCTCTTTGCGCAACGCTTCGCGGTCGGTGATCGTTTGCTCCGAGTGGGCGCGCAGCGGCAGCGTGTCGATCATACGGTCGCGCCGCTCCTTGGGCAAAAAGCTCAGTAGCAGCTTGCCGCTTGCCGAACAGTGCAGCGGCACGTGCGAGCCCGGCTGAAGATGCATGCGCAGCGGCCATTCGGTCTCCACGCGGTCGACATAGACCACGTCGTTGCCGGCGAGCATGGTGAGATTGCAGGTCTCGCCAATCTTTTCGACCAGCTGCTCGAGCAGCAAGTGCCGCGCCGCCGCCGGCCCCGCGTGCATCAGCACGTTCACCGCCATCATTCTCACGCGTGCCGAACATTCGTAGAGCTTGTCGTTGGCGCCGCGTGTGACGAGCCACGCGTCGGTGAGCTGGGCCAGGATTCGGTGCACCGTCTGCTTGGGCAAGCCGAGCGCATCGACCAGATCCGTCATCGCCAAAGGACGGCCCGCCTGGGCTAGCGTTTCCAGCACGCGAAACGCGCGCACTGCCGCCGCATTCGATTGGTTCGATGTGGACACGCTTGTCTCCTGCGTCGGTTGCCTTGTGCGGTCGACGCTAGCTTTCCCGTCATTGTGCATCTCCCGGTGCGATTTCCGGGACTGGTGAAAGTCCCGAAAATCGCATATTCCGCGCCTTGGTCGCCGTGTGTCTGCGATTGCGCGGGAATCGGGACTCGCATTCACGCGCCGATGAATAGATTGGCAGTACAGCCAATTATTTGATCGGAGCGCGCCGATGAATGTGAGAGAGACCGTCGCCAACGCCGCCGGTGCGGGCAAACCCGAAGCGCCCGCGCCGCAGATCGCCGCGCTCGTGGCGCGCGCGCGTGCCGCGCAGCAAGCGTTCGAGTTCGCCGGGCAGGCAACCCTGGACACCGCTGCAGCAGCAGCCGCGTGGGCGATCATGGAGCCCGGCCGAAACCGCGAGCTAGCCGAGCTGGCGGTGCGCGACACGGGACTCGGGAACGCCGACGACAAGTTCCGCAAGAACTACCGCAAGACGCTCGGGCTGCTGCGCGACCTGCATGGGAAAAGGACCTGCGGCGTGATTGCGCGTGACGAGGCCACAGGCATCGTCGAAATCGCGCGCGCGGTGGGGGTAGTCGCGGCGATCACGCCCTCCACCAATCCGGCCGCGACGCCCGCCAACAAGATCGTCAACGCGCTCAAATGCGGCAATGCGGTGATCGTCGCGCCTTCGCCGAAGGGCTATGGCGCGTGCGAGGCGCTCATCGGCTTCATCCACGCCCAGTTCGCCAAGGCGGGACTGGACCCGGCGCTCGTGCAGATGCTGCCCGCGCCAGTGGACAAGGCCGCCACCGCGGCCCTGATGCGCGACGCCGACCTCGTCGTCGCGACGGGCTCTCAGGCCAATGTGCGCATGGCCTACGCCAGCGGCACGCCGGCCTTCGGCGTGGGGGCCGGCAACGTGGCGTCGATCGTGACGCGCACGGCGAAGCTTCGCGAGGCGGCGCACAAGATCGCCGCGTCGAAGACCTTCGACAACGCGACGAGCTGCTCGTCGGAGAACAGCGTCGTGATCGACGAGGCGGTTTACGACGCGATGCTGCACGAACTCGCCGCATGTGGCGGCGTGCTGCTCGACGCGCGGCAAAAGGCGCAATTGCAGGCGGCGATGTGGACCGACGGCAAGCTCTCGACGCGCTGCACCGCAAAATCCGCGGCGCAGATCGCGCGCGCCGCCGGCCTCGACGAGGTGGCAGAGGTCGCGGCGCACACAGGCGCGTTCCTGATGGTCGAGGAGAGCGGCTTCGGCGCGGCGCATCCGTTTTCGGGCGAAAAGCTCGCGCCGGTGCTCACGGTCTATCGCGCGCGCGATTTCGACGCTGCGGCGGATATCGTGCGCAGCCTCTACGCGTATATGGGAGCGGGTCACTCGGTCGGCCTGCACACCGACGACCCGGATGAAGCGGTGACGCTCGGTTCGACGCTGCCGGTGGCGCGCGTGATCGTCAACCAGGCGCATTGCTTCGCGACGGGCGGCAACTTCGACAACGGCCTGCCGTTCTCGCTCTCGATGGGCTGTGGGACCTGGGGGCGCAACAACTTCTCGGACAATCTCGGCTTTCGCCAGTACCTGAATGTCACGCGCGTGGCGTACCCCATCACGGAGCGCGTTCCCGAGCTCGACACCTTGCTCGGCGACTATTTCCGGAGGTTCGGCCCATGAGCGCGCCCGCCACGATCCGCGCGCTGATCGAAACCCGCGCCGCACAGTATCCGGACAAGCCCTTCCTGCTGGCCGCGCCCGACGAAGGCGCCAGCGAAGACGCCGGCGCAGTCGCCGAGAGCGCCACGGCAGGCGCGACGTTGACCTTTGGCGCGCTGCTCGAGCGTTGCCGCACGCTCGAGAGCCGCTTTCGCGACGCCGGCCTCAAGCCGGGCGATGTCGTTTCGGTCCTGATGGGCAACAGCATCCAGACTGCCACGCTGCTGCTCGGCGCGATGTACAGCGGACTGATCGCGCATCCGCTCAACCTGCTTTGCCAGGCGTCCCAGCTCGCCTATATCGTCGAGCACTCGGATACGCGGATGATCTTCGCGAGCGCGCAGACCAGCGGCGCGCTCGAAGCGGCGCTCGCCGCGCTGCGCGAGCAGGGCATGTCGCGCCACATCGCGCTCGTGCGCACGCAGCCGGATGCCGTTGCGTTGCCGGTGCTGCCCGCACTCGAAACTGTGGCCCATGAGGCGAGCGCTGTGCCGGCGGCGGCGAGCCTCGCGGGCCTCCCGGCCCTGGAATCCGCGCCCGTGGAAGAAGCCCGGTCCGGGCCCGATGCGGCCGACATCGCCCTGCTGATGTACACCTCGGGCACGACCGGCGCGCCCAAGGGCGTGCTGCTCAGCCACGCAAGCCTCCATGCGAACGCGCGCAACATCAGCCTCGAGCACCGGCTCGCCGACGACGACCGCGTGCTGGCATCGCTGCCGCTCTATCACATCAACGGGCTCGTCGTGACCTTGCTTGCGCCGCTCTGGCACGCGGGCTCGGTCGTGCTGACGCCGCGTTTCTCCGGGCGCACGTTCTGGCGCGACGCCGCCAGCTACGGCTGCACGTGGATCAACGTGGTGCCGACCATCGTCGCCTATCTCCTCAACGGCGACGAACCGAGCGGACTCGACCTCTCGGCGCTCAAGTTCTGCCGCAGCGCGTCGGCTGCGCTGCCCGCCGACCATCATCGCGCGTTCGAGGCGCGCTTCGGCATCGGTGTTATCGAAACGATGGGGATGACCGAGACCGCCGCGCCTGTCTTTAGCAATCCGTACGATGCATCGCGGCGCCGCATTGGCAGCATCGGGCTGCCATCGGGCGGCGAAGCACGCGTGATCGACCGTGACGGCCGTGAATGCGGACCGAACGAGTGCGGCGAAATCGTGCTGCGCGGCGCCCAGGTCATGCGCGGCTACTACAAGCGCGGCGAGGACACGGCGAAGGCGTTCACCGCCGACGGCTGGCTGCGCACCGGCGACCTGGGCTATCGCGACGACGAAGGCTACTTCTATATCAATGGCCGCTCGAAGGAACTGATCATCAAGGGCGGCGAGAACATCGCGCCGCGCGAGATCGACGAGGCGCTGCTGCGCCATCCGGGCGTGCTCGACGCGGCGGCCGTCGGCGTGCCCGACCCCGTCTATGGACAGGAGATCGTCGCGTTCGTGGTGGCGCGCGAGGCGCACTGGCAGGGCGCGCCCGACGCGGACGCCCTGCGCGAGCACTGCCTGCGCGAACTGGGCCGCTACAAAACGCCAAAAGAGATCCGCTTCGTAAGCGAACTGCCGCGCGGCCCCTCGGGGAAGGTCCAGCGGCTGAAGCTCGTGACGCCCTCGGGCTGAGACACGACTAGACGCATCCGACCCGGCGACACAAAAGAGAGACTCAGGAGACGACGACATGAAGCAGCACGCGCAGCGCGTCAAGACGCGCCATATCATTCTCGCGGTCATGTGCCTGATGTACTTTATTTCGTACATCGACCGCGTGAACATCGCGGTCGCGGGACCGCTGATCCGCCACGAAATGGGCCTGAGCGCGGTACAGCTCGGCCTGGTATTTTCCGCATTCGCCTATCCCTATGCCGTCATGCAGATCATCGGCGGCTGGCTTTCGGACAAGTTCGGTCCGAAGATCGTGCTCACCGTGCTTTCGTTGATCTGGGGCGCGGCGACGCTCGCCACGGGCTTTGCTGGTAGTGTCGCGATGCTGGTGGGGCTGCGCTTCGCGCTCGGCGTCGGCGAGGGCGGGGCGTTTCCCACGGCCACACGCGCTTTCACGTACTGGATGCCGGTGGGCGAACGCGGCTTCGCGCAGGGCATCACACACAGCTTCGCGCGCCTGGGCGGCGCGGTCACACCGCCGCTCGTGCTCGCGGTGGTCGTCGCAGGCGGCTGGCGCGACGCATTCATCCTGCTCGGCATCGCGAGCCTCATGTGGACGGTGCTCTATCTGTTCGTGTTCACGAATTCGCCCGAACAGAACCGGCGCGTCACACCCGAAGAGACCGCCGAGATCGGCTATTGCAAGGGCGACTGCGACCGCGCGAAGCGCGCGGCGACACCGTGGCGCAAGCTCGTGCGGCGCATGTGGCTCGTCACGTTCGTCGACTTCTGCTATGGCTGGCTGTTGTGGGTCTATCTCACGTGGCTGCCGTCGTATCTGAAGGAGTCGCGCGGCTTCGACCTCAAGCAGCTCGCGCTCTTCACGGCGCTGCCGCTGCTCGCGGGCGTGGTGGGCGATACGCTCGGCGGCGTGGTCTCCGACCGGATCTACAAGTGGACGGGCCGGCTGCGCTTCGCGCGCTGCTCGGTGCTCGTGACGGGCATGGGCGGCTCGCTCATTTTCCTGCTGCCGATGGTGTCTGTCGCGAACCCGATAGTCGCGGTGCTCTACCTCTCCGCTTCGTTCTTCTTCCTGGAGATCACGAATCCGGTGCTGTGGACGCTGCCGCTCGATATCGCCGGCAAGTACGCGGGTACGGCGGGCGGCATGATGAACACGGGCTTCGGCATTGCGGGGATGGTGTCGCCGGTCGTGTTCGGCTACCTGATCCAGCACACCGGCAGCTACAACGTGCCGTTCATGATCTCGGCGGGATTGCTGGCGCTGGGCATCGTCGCGGCGCTCTTCATCGATACCTCACGCACGGTCGAGGCCGACGAGGAACGCGAGCGGCGCATGGGCCCGGAAGAGGCAGGGGCCTTCGCGTTCCTCGACAGCATGCCGACGGTGCGGCTCGAACGGCACACGCTGCGGCGCCCGCTGCGCTGGTGGCGCTGAGCCTCGCGGGGTGCGAGGCGTGAGGCAGGGCATGCGGCGGCCCTGAATGCACCCAGGGGCTTCCGGTGCCTTGCGAGGGCCGCCCAGGTACGTCTTATGCGCCGCCGTCGAGCTTGCGCAGACGCCAGATGAGGCTCGACGTGTCGAAGCGGCTGCCGCCCAGGCGCTGCACGTCGCCATAGAACTGGTCGACGAGCGCCGTGACCGGCAGCGCCGCGCCGTTGCGCTTCGCTTCGTCGAGGCAGAAGCCGAGGTCCTTGCGCATCCAGTCCACGGCGAAGCCGAAGTCGAACTTGTTGGCCATCATGGTCTTGCCGCGGTTGTCCATCTGCCAGCTCGCGGCCGCGCCCTTGCCGATCACGTCGAGCACGAGCGCCATGTCGAGCCCGGCGCGCTCGCCGAAGTTGATCGCCTCGGAAAGCCCCTGCACGAGGCCCGCGATGCAGATCTGATTGACCATCTTGGCGAGCTGGCCGGCGCCCGCCGCGCCCACCAGCGTCACGGCCGCCCCGTAGTGGGCGAGCGTGGGCTTCGCGCGCTCGAAGGCTGCGGCTTCGCCGCCGCACATGATCGTGAGCTTGCCGTTCTGGGCGCCCGCCTGGCCGCCCGACACGGGCGCGTCGATGAAATGCAGGCCATGTTCGGCGGCTTGGGCCGAAAGCTCGCGCGCCACGTTGGCGGAGGCGGTCGTGTGGTCGGCAAACACGGCGTCGCGCGCCATGCCGGCGAAGGCGCCGTGCGCGCCGAGCGTGATGCTGCGCAGGTCGTCGTCGTTGCCGACGCAGGCGAGCACCAGATCGGCGCCCTGGGCCGCTTCGCGCGGCGTGGCGGCCGCGCGGCCGCCGTATTCGGCGACCCATTGCGCGGCCTTTTCAGCGGTGCGGTTGTAGACCGTGACGTCGAGCCCGGCCTTGGCGAGATGACCGGCCATGGGATGGCCCATCACGCCGAGGCCCAGGAACGCGACACGGCGTACCGGATTGGGGGCGGACGAGGATACGGATTGGCTCACAGTGGCTCCTTGGGGTGGGGTTTGAGGCTGGGGCGCTCTCATTATCTCAGCTATCGGCGCGGCGCCTGGGCGGCGTCGGCACGAGGCGGCGCCGGCCTGGACTCAACCTGGACTCAAGGATAGGGCCCCTCTTCACCGCACCCCGCTGATGGCGAGATGCCGCGTGTGATGGCGGCGGCCCACCCAGGCGGCCGAGAGTGCGCTCACGAGACCCGCGAACATCGTGTAGAGGCAGATGAGCCACGGATCGCCGCCGTTGCGCTGCAAGAGCCAGGTCGCGATGATCGGGCTGATGCCGCTCGCGAAGATGCCGGAGAACTGATAGACGAACGAGATGCCGGAGTAGCGCACGTTGGCATCGAACAGCTCCGCGAAGAGCGCCGCCTCGGGCCCGTAGACCGAAGCGTAAATGACGCCCAGCGGAATGATCACGGCGATCCACACGAACACCGGCGAGCCGCCGCTGTGCTTCATGAGCCAGAAGCCGAAGAACGACGACAAGCCCGTGAAGAGCGAGCCCCAGAAGTAGATGCGCGTCCTGCCGACGCGGTCCGAAAGGCGGCCAAAAAACGGAATCGTGAAGATCATCGTGAAAGCGGCCGCCATCACGGCGAGCAGGGCGTCGGTGCGCGAGAGTTTGAGCGTCTGCGTGAGATAAGCGATCGTGAAAACGGCGAAGACGTTGAAGAACACACCATCGATGAAGCGTGCGCCCATGCCGGCGAGCACGTTGCCGGGATAGCGGCTGAGCACCTCGGCGATCGGCACGCGGACTTCGGCGCCCTGTTGCTTCACGCGTTCGAACTCCGGTGTTTCCGGCACACGCAGGCGGATATACGTGCCGATCGCCACGAGCGCGAAGGAAAGGAAGAACGCCACGCGCCAGCCCCACGCGAGAAACTGCGCATTGCTGAGCACGGACGAAAGCAGGGCGACCACGCCCGACGCGAGGCAGAGCCCGATCGCGAGACCGATCTGCGGAATGCTCGCATAGAGGCCGCGCTTGCCTTCGGGCGCGTATTCGAACGACATCAGCACGGCGCCGCCCCATTCGCCGCCAAGGCCCAGGCCCTGCGCAACACGCAGGACGAGCAGCAGCGCGGGCGCCCACAGGCCGATCTGCGCATAGGTCGGCACGGTGCCGATCAACACGGTCGCGACGCCCATGATCGACAGCGTCAAGATCAGCATGCTTTTGCGGCCGAGCCGATCGCCGAAGTGACCGAACACGATGCCGCCGAGCGGACGGCTCAGGAAGCCCACCGCGAAGGTGCCGTAGGCGAGCATCGTCGAGATGAGGGGATCGCCGCTCGGGAAATAGAGCTTGTTGAATACGATGCCGGCGACGACGCCGTAGAGGAAGAAGTCGTACCACTCGATGGTCGCGCCGATCAGGCTCGCGACGACCACGCGCCTCATCTGCCTGGCGTCGGTGCGGGGCAATGCGTTCATGGCTGTCTCCTTTTTGGGCGCACCCGGTGCGGTGCGGTTCCTTGAAAAGCAGGTTTTTTCGTCAGGTATCCTTTGTTTGCTGCGTGTCGTTTCGGTGCTGCATGGACTACTTGCCTGAGCCACTGCGTGTGGTGACTTCAGGGGTGGGCCTCGGCATGCTCCCGTTGCGGCTCGGTGAGGCTCGCGTGGTCCTCGAGAATCATATCGGCGGCTTTCTCCGCGATCATGATCACGGGGGCGTTGGTGTTGCCTGAGACGAGCTCGGGCATGATCGACGCATCGACGACGCGCAGCGCAGCGACGCCATGCACACGCAGGCGTTCGTCGACGACCGCGCTCGCGTCGCGGCCCATCTTGCAGGTGCCCGCGGGGTGATAGATGGACTGGCTGAACTGGCGCGCCGCATCGAGCAATTCGGCATCGCTTTGATACCGCTCGCCGGGCACGAACTCGGACACGATGTGCGGCGCAAGCGCCGGCGCGGCGGCGATGCGGCGCGCCACCCGAATGCCGCCGATCACGACGGGATGGTCGCGCGGATCGGACAGATAGTTGGCGCGGATGGCGGGGTACCGGAGCGGGTCGGTGGAGCGGATTTCGACGCTGCCGCGGCTATGGGGCCGCAACTGGCAGACGGACGCCGTGAACGCCGAAAAGGGATGCGCGCCCTGGCCGGGCTTGTCGGCACTCAGCGGCTGCATGTGGAACTGGATGTCGGGGCGCTCGACCGCGGGGTTGGAGCGCGTGAAGATCGCCACCTGGCTGGCCGCCAGCGTGAGCGGCCCGGTGCGCCAGAGCGCGTATTGCAGGCCGATCCACGCCTTGCGCAACGGATGGTTGACCTCGTCGTTGAGCGTGCGTTCGCGCGTGCGGAACACGAGCCGCACCTGAAGATGGTCCTGCAGGTTCTGACCGACGCCCGGCAAATCGTGCAGCACGGCAACGCCCGCATTGCGCAAGACGTGCGCAGGACCAACTCCGGAGTGCTGAAGAATTTGCGGCGAGCCGATCGCGCCCGAAGCGAGAATCACCTCGACGCGCGCCCGCGCGGTCTTCTTCACGCCGTCCTGCAGATACTCCACGCCGACCGCGCGGCGCCCTTCGAACAGGATCCGGCTCGCCTGCGCCCGCGTTTCCACGATCAGGTTGCTGCGTTTGCGCGCGGGTTTGAGAAAACCCTTCGCAGTGCTCCAGCGAAAGCCGTTATAGGCGGTCTGCTGAAAGTAGCCGACCCCTTCCTGGACCGCGCCGTTGTAGTCCTCATTGAGCGGGATGCCGATCTCCTGCGCCGCGGCGATGAAATGATCGGCGATGGGGCGGCGCAAGCGCAGGTCGGAGACTTTCAGCGGTCCACCTACGCCGTGCCACGCGTTCGCGCCGCGCTCCTGGTCCTCGGACTTCCTGAAATACGGGAGAACGTCCGCATAACTCCAGCCGCGATTGCCGAGCGCCGCCCAACGATCGTAGTCCTCACGCTGCCCGCGCACGTAGAGCAGGCCGTTGAGCGAACTCGATCCGCCGAGCACCTTGCCGCGCGGCCAGTCGATCTGCCGGCCGGCCACGCCTTCGTCCGGCTCGGTGCGATAGCACCAGTCGAGCGCGGGGTTGTGCATGGTCTTGAAGTACCCGACCGGGACGTGGATCCACGGATTGTTGTCCTCGCCCCCCGCTTCGAGCAGCAGCACGGCGTTGCGCGCGTCGGCACTGAGCCGGTGGGCAAGCACGCAACCGGCCGATCCGGCGCCGACGATCAGGTAGTCGACCTCATGGTCCATGAATCCCGTCTCCTCGAAATCCAGGGGCGGCATGACGCGCCGCGTTTTCGGATCAATGTCGGGGAAGGGGATGCCGACCGCAAGCGGCGATCGTGCGCACGGGCCGAAAGTGAAACGGAAACTGCCGAAACGGAATCAGAAAGCCACGGCGCAGCGCGTACCTTTTGCCGCCGAAGCGGCGCTGCGCCGGGGCCCGCTCAGGCGAGCGAGAGCCCCTGGAGCAGCGGCGCGAGCCGGCTCGCCGTCTGCTTCATGCGGCCCACCGACTCCAGCAGTTCCTCGAGGGTCGCGCGCGCGGTCGGGGCATGCACGGCGAGCGCGGCGAGCACGCGCTTGCTGTCGGGGTCGCGCACGGGCACCGCGATCGCCACCATGCCGCGCACGAACTCTTCGTTGTCGATGCCGATGCCGCGCACCGCGAGCTGTTCAAGCTCGGCCGCGAGCGCCTTGGGAGCGGTCAGGGTGCGGTGCGTCATCTTCGTCAGCACGAGGCGTTCGAGCAGCGCGTTGCGCTCGAGCACGCTCATCTGCGAGAGAAAGAGCTTGCCGCTCGCGGTGCAGTGCAGCGGAACATGCATGCCCGGACGCATCTCCATGCGCAAGGGCTCCGTCGTCTCGACGCGCTCGATATAAAGCACGCGGTCGCCGTCGAGCGCGGTGAGATTGCAGGTTTCGCCGAGCGATTCCACGAGGGTGCGCAGCAGCACGCGGCACGAACGCGTGAAGGTGTTGTTGGCGAGCGTGGCGAGCGCGAGCTGCGCCGCACGCGGGCCCAGCGCGATGCTGCGGTCGTGCCCGCGCGAATCGGGCATATGGATCACGTAGCCGCGCGCTTCGAGCGAATCGATGAGCCGCAGCAGCGTCGCCTTGGGAATGTGCAGCCGCGCGGACAACTGTGAAAGCGTGTACGGCTGGCCCGCGGACGCCAGTTGCTCCAGCACCACGAGCGCGCGCAGCACGCGGGCGTCGTCCGCCGACGTCTCTTCGCGCAGCGCGGGGGCGTGGTCTTGCGCCCTGATTTGCGGTGGGGTTTGCGTCGTCGCTCGCGCTGTGTCGCGCATCGGTCTCCTCCTGAAGAGCGTGGAAATGAAACGAATTGTTCGAGTTTCCGGGCTTTTTTTAGTATGAGCGCAAAGTTCGCGGCGTTACGTAGCGGATTACCCCGATATGTCATGCAAATGATTCCCGCGCCGTATCAGGCCGCTGTACCAGGCGATACCGGTCCACTGGCTCTACCTGCGCAATTCTGGTCTGCCTAGAATTTTCCCAACAGAGCGCCAAAGAACGACGACAGCTTTGCAAGGAGACAGGCATGACGAACAGGCAGTCGGCAGGAACCGCTCTCGCAGCGGAGCGTGCGAGCGTCTTCACGAAGCCTGTGGAGCATTGATCATGGGATACAGCACAGTCGATCCCACCGCCGCCGGCTTTGCCGCGAGCGATTGCGGCTCCACGAAGTACGACCCCAGGTACGATCCGCTCGTCTCGCCGGGCCCTGGCGTCGGCAAGGATTACGCGCCGACCTACTGGGTCGCGACGGCGGGCAGCCCGCCGCCCGACGACGGGCCCGTCACGAAAGATCTCGACGTGGATGTCGCGATCATCGGCGCGGGTTACACGGGGCTCGCCACGGCGCTCTGCCTCGCACGCGAGCATGGCATCAAGGCCGTGGTGCTGGAGGCGAACCGCACGAGTTGGGGCTGCAGCAGCCGCAATGGCGGACAGGGGCAGAACGCCTCGGGCCGCCTTTCGCGTTCGCAATGGATCGAGCGCTGGGGCAAGGATGTCGCCCTGAAGATGCACGACGAGATCCAGCAGGGCTTCGATCGTTTCAAGGAACTCGTTGCCCAGATCGACTGCGATCCGCAGCCGGGCGGTCACTTCCTGATCGCCCACCGGCCGCGCATCATGGCGAAGCTCGCCGCCGAGGCGAAGGTCTGGAAGGACGTATTCGGCTACCCGTCTGAGCTATTGAGCGCGCAGACGTTTCGCCGCGAGTTCGTCGACGACCACGAGGCGGCCGGCGCGCTGCACGAGCCCGAAGGGATCGGCATTCACGCGCTGAAGCTGGCCTTCGGTTATCTGCGCCTCGCACGCGCTGCTGGCGCGAAGGTCCACACGAGCAGCCCGGTGATGGGATGGGAGACCATCAACGGCGTGCATCACTTGCGTACGCCGGGCGGCATCGTGCGGGCGCGGGCGGTGGGCATTGCGACCGGTGCGTACACGGCGCAGACGCTGCATCCCACGCTGCGCAGCAAGGTCATGCCGATTCTCTCTAACTCGATGGTCACGCGTCCGCTTACCGAAGCCGAGATTGCCGCTTGCGGCTTTCGGACGACTCAGGTGCTTACGGATACGCGCACGTTGCGCTTTTACTATCGGTTCTTGCCCGATTTGCGATTGCAGATTGGCAGCCGTAGCGCGATTACCGGCGAGGATGCGCCTAATCCGCGGCATCTCGAGCTGCTCAAGGAAGGCATGGCGCGCAAGTTTCCGGCGCTGCGTGGCGTGCAGATCGATTATTCGTGGTGGGGGTGGGTCGATGTGAGCCATGACATGATGCCTCGCGTATGTCAGCCCGATCCGCGGCAATCGGTGTTTTATGCACTTGGCTATGGGGGTAATGGCGTGTCTTATTCTCAGCAGGCGGGGAGGCGGCTTGCTGAGCGTATCGCGGGTAAGGGTGGACAGCTTACGCTGCCGATTTTTACTACGCCGTTGCCTGGGCATCCGTTTGCGCCGTTCCGGCGGATCGGGCAGAGGATGCTTTATTTGCAGTATTTCAGGCGGGATGAGAAGGCTTGAGGTTTGGGTTTTGGGTTTTCTTGTGTTCGCGTCGGTCTGCATGCGTTGCCCCTGTGCGGGGCGGCACCTACTTTCTTTGCGGCGGCAAAGAAAGTAGGCAAAGAAAGCCGCTCAAACCGCCAGCGCCGGCCACAGTTCACATCTCGACGTACATGGTGAATGGCTCCGGAGCGTCTGTCACCTCTCGCCCCCAAACGGAGTGACAAGGCGCTCATCCTTCCGGCGGCGCTCCGCGCGCCGAAGGGCATAACCAAACACCAACGGGGCACGAGTTTTCGCGAATGCACATTCATGCCCCCCGTTTTCCCTTGCAGACCCAACCGCAGCGCGCGAAGCGAGCAGCGGGATGAATGAGCGCATTGTCACTGACATTGAAGGTGCGAGGCGACAGACGCTCCGGAGCCATTCACCATTTATGGCGAGATGTGAACTGTGGCAGGCATTGGCGGTTTGAGCGGCTTTCTTTGCCTACTTTCTTTGCCGCCGCAAAGAAAGTAGGTGCCGCCCCGCACAGGGGCAACCCAGGCAGACCGACGCGAAAACAAGAAAACCCACAAAACCCAAAACAAACAAAAAAAGCGCCACCCAAAAAGGCGCGCCGAAAACCGAATCCGATATCTGTGGAGGTGACATGCAACCCCCGAAGGAAAACCAGGAACTGAAGTGCGGCCTAAAGCAGCGCCACATGACGATGATCGCGCTAGGCGGCGTGATAGGCGCCGGCCTCTTTGTCGGCAGCGGCGTCGTGATCCAGCAAACCGGCCCCGCCGCCGTGCTCTCCTTCCTCATCACCGGCGGCCTCGTCGTGCTAGTCATGCGCATGCTCGGCGAAATGGCCTGCGCCATGCCCGCAGTCGGTTCGTTCTACGAATATGCACGCCTCGCCTTCGCCACCTGGCGCGGACCGGGCAAGCTGGCCGGCTTCCTCACCGGCTGGATGTACTGGTACTTCTGGGTCATCGTGGTCGCCGTCGAGGCGGTGGCAGGCGCCAAGCTCGTCCAGTTCTGGCTGCCCGACGCGCCCGCGTGGCTCATCAGCCTCGTATTGCTCGTGCTCCTGAGCGCAACGAACCTGATTTCGGTGGGCAGTTACGGCGAATTCGAATTCTGGTTCTCCTCGATCAAGGTCGCGGCGATCATCGTTTTCCTCTTTCTCGGCGGCCTCTATGTCCTTGGATTGTGGCCATCGTCGCTGCATACGACTGCCGTATTGCCGACGCTGCTCGGCCATGGCGGCCTCATGCCGAAGGGCATCGGGCCGGTGTTGAGCGGCGCCGTCGCGGCAACGGGCTTTTACTTCGGCGCGGAGATCGTCACGATCGCAGCGGCCGAGGCGCGCGAGCCCGCCAGGGCCGTCGCGAAGGCCACGAACTCGGTCATCACGCGCGTGCTCGTGTTCTACGTGGGTTCCGTGCTGCTAGTGGTCGCGCTCGTGCCGTGGAATTCGCCGGCCATGGCGACGCCCTATGTGAGCGCGCTCCAGGTGATGGGCTTGCCCGCCGCCGCGAACATCATGAACGCGATCGTGCTGACCGCCGTGCTCTCCGCGCTCAACTCGGGGCTCTATGCGGCCTCGCGCATGCTGTTCGCACTGACCCGCCACGGCGACGCCCCGGCGGCGCTCGCGAAAGTCAACCGTCGTGGCGTGCCGGTGCGCGCGATCCTGCTTGGCACCGTGTTCGGCTATGTGTCGGTCGTGATGTCGTACGTGTCGCCGGATACGGTGTTCGCGTTCCTCGTCAACTCGTATGGCACGGTCGCGATCTTCGTCTATCTGCTGATTGCCCTGTCGCAACTGCGCCTGCGCAAGCGCCTCGATCCGGCAGCCGTTGGCGAACTGCGCGTGAAGATGTGGTGCTTCCCCTACCTCACGTGGGTGGCGATTGCCGGCATGGTGGGCATTCTCGTCGCGATGGCGTTCATCCCCGAGCAGCGCAAGCCGCTCTGGCTTGGCGTGGCGAGCCTCGCCGTGCTGCTCCTCACCTATGCATGGTTGCAGCGCCGCGCGCGCATCCGCGAGCGTGCCCGCGAGTACGCGCCGTCCTTCGCGACGTGGCCGCCCGCCGCAACCGGGACGGGCGCGGGCCGCTACGGCAAATGAATCCGCAGTCTGCATGCAGTCATGAACGTGACAAGGAGAACGCGATGACCACGGAACGCGCGATGGAGGGCCCGGACCGCCTGGTGTCGGTGCGCGAACGCTTCGGCTTCGATTCGAATCTCATGGTGCCGGCCTTCGGAGGCGAGCGCGACGCCCACGTGCCGGACGTCGATGAGGCCTATCGCTTCAACCCCGAAGTCACGCTCGCGATACTCGCCGGCTTCACGCGCAACCGGCGCGTGATGGTGCAGGGGCTGCACGGCACGGGCAAGTCCACGCATATCGAACAGGTCGCCGCGCGCCTGAACTGGCCCTGCGTGCGCGTGAATCTCGACGGCCATATCAGCCGGCTCGATCTCGTCGGCAAGGACGCGATCGTGGTGCGCGACGGCCGTCAGGTCACGGAGTTCCAGGAAGGCATCGTGCCGTGGGCGCTGCAGCGTCCGGTCGCGCTGATCTTCGACGAATACGATGCGGGGCGCCCCGACGTGATGTTCGTGATCCAGCGCATTCTCGAGCGCGACGGCAGCTTCACGCTGCTCGACCAGAATCGCGTGATCCGCCCGCACGCCCACTTCCGCCTTTTCGCGACCACCAATACGATCGGCCTCGGCAATCTCAACGGCCTGTATCACGGCACGCAAATGCTGAATCACGCGCAGATGGACCGCTGGAACGTGGTCGCCACGCTCAATTACCTGCCGCGCGAGGAGGAGGCCGGCATCGTGCTCGCCCGCGTGCCGGAGATGACCGACGACGCGGGCCGCCAACTCGTCGATTCGATGATCAGCATGGCGGCAATGACGCGCAAAGGCTTCGCGACCGGCGATCTCTCCACGCTGATGTCGCCGCGCACCGTGATCGACTGGGCCGAAAACTGCCAGATTTTCCGCGATCCCGCGCTGGCGTTCCGGCTCACGTTCCTGAACAAGTGCGACGAGGCGGAGCGGCCGATCGTCGCCGAGTATTACCAGCGCTGCTTTGGCGTCGAGCTGGACCCAGCGTCCACAGCGAAGGGCGGGGAGGGCGGCGAACCGCGGGAGCCGCGCGCGTGAGCACCACGCCCACACCCGAGGCCGTGCGCACCGCGCTGCGGCGCGAGTCGCTATGCGCGGCCGCCGTGCGCGCGCTCACCGGCGACGCCGCGCTCCACTATCGCGGCGGCCGGCTTTGCCGCGAGCCGCAGCCCTTGCCGCTCTATGCGCCGCATCTGCGCAGCAACGTCTACGAGGACGAGTTCGCCTCGCTGCGCGGTGCCGCGGACGCCGCAGCGCAACGGCTTCGCCATTCCGACGCGGCATTGCACCGCCTGCTGGCTCCCGAGGCGCCGACCGAGCGTCTGCTGTTCGATCTGTTCGAGCAAGTGCGCTGTGAGGCGCTATTGCCGCCCGGCATGCCGGGACTCGCGCACAACCTGCGACATCGCTTCGAAACGTGGTCGCGCGCATATTGCCGGGCGGGCTTGACCGAAGGCCATCTCGGCATCCTGCTCTATACGGTGGCGCAGATCGTCTGGTCGCGCGTGAGCGGCTGGCCCGTGCTCGACGAGACCGAGGATCTGATCGAAGCGACGCGCGCCGGCATCGTGCCTGCAATCGGCGTGCAGCTTGCGGGGCTGCGTACGACTCGCGCAGATCAACGCGCCTATGCTGCGCATGCGCGCGAGCTGGCACGCCGCGTCGCGATGATGCTCGACGATGCGCGCGCGGCAAATGCAGGGGACGACGCCGAGGAAGCCCGCGCACCCGACGACGCCTTGACGTCGTTCTCGCTGTGGGTCGACTTCGACGAAACGAGTGTCGAGCTGCCCGCACTCGCGCCGACCGGCGTGAGCCGCGTGCTGGCCGAAGCGGCGAATGGCTATCGCGCATACACGACGCAGTACGACCGCGAGATCCGGCCCGCCACGCGCGTGCGCGAAGCGCTGCTGCGCGAGTATCGCGAGCGGCTCGATGAGCGCATCGCCGCGTGCGGCATCAACGTTGCGCGCCTGGCGCGCGCGCTGCAGACGGCGATTGCGGTGCCGCAGCGCGATGGCTGGCTTTTCGGCGAAGAGGACGGCCGCATCGACGGCAGACGCCTCGCGCAGGTCGTCAGCTCGCCCGCAGAGCGCCGCGTGTTCAGGCGCGAGCGATTCGAGCCGCGCAGCGATTGCGTAGTGGGCTTCCTGATCGATTGCTCGGGGTCGATGAAGGCGCATATCGAGCCCGTCGCGATGATGGTCGATCTGCTCGCCCGTGCATGCGAGCAGGCGGGAATCGCGACCGAGGTGCTCGGCTTCACGACGCTCGCCTGGAACGGCGGCCGTGCGCGTGCGGACTGGCTCGCGGGCGGGCGGCCACCGCATCCGGGGCGCCTGAACGAGACCTGCCACATGGTGTTCAAGTCCGCCGACGAGAGCTGGCGGCGCGCTCGCCCGGCCATCGCCGCGCTGCTCAAGGCGGACCTGTTTCGCGAGGGCGTGGACGGGGAGGCCGTCGAATGGGCATGCGCGCGGCTCGCGGGCCGCGCCGAGGCGCGGCGCATTCTCGTCCCGATCTCGGACGGCAGCCCGATGGACACGGCCACGGCGCAGACGAACGACGCGTTCTATCTCGACAATCACCTGAAGGAGGTGGTCGCGCGCCACGAGGCAATGCGCGACGTCGACGTGATCGGACTCGGTGTCGGGCTGGACCTCAGTCCTTACTACCGGCATTGCGTTGCGCTCGACTCCGCTGAGCCTCTGGACATCAAGCGGCTGATCGCTCTCGCGCAATGGATCGGTGCGCCGCGTTAGCGCGATGGAGGCGCCCTGTGCACAGGTGTCGATTCCTGCACGGGCCATCCGCAGCTCACATCAAACCAACAGTTCCTTCACCGCACACAGCACGAGCGAGGCGCCGATGATCATCAGCACGCCGAACGCCAGCCTGCGCATCGCGATGGAAGACAGCGGCGGCGGGTAGTGGCGCGCCGCGAGCGTCATCAGCATCACGACCGGCGCGGCGAGCGCGGCCTCGATGCAGATCGAAGCGGGAAGCTCGCCCTCCCAGGCGCTGAACATCACACGTACGAGCGACGTGACCGTAAAGAGCAGGATCAACGCGCAGCGAATCTCGACCAGCTTGAGCGGCTGCCGATAGAACTGGAAGATGAGCGGCGGCCCGGACACGCCGAACATGCCGCTCAGCAGGCCGCCGAATACGCCGCTCACGAAAAAGCTGCGGTTCCCCGAGCGTTGGGCGAGCGGCACGGGCCGCAGCGCGGCGCTCAAACCGCCATACAGCACGACGGCGCCGAGCAGCAATTGCAGCATGCCGGAGGCCGAGGCGCTCAGGTAGTCGAGCACCATCACGCCCACTACGACCGAAGGCAGCACGCCGAGCGTCGCGGCGCCCACGGCCCGCCAGTCGATATGGTGGAGCTTGCCGGGCAGTGCGGCCGCGCTGTTCGCGAGCGTAACGAGGCTCAGCAGGGTGGCGATGCTTGCGAGCGGCGCGAGGCTGAAGCCGCTCGTGGCGCCCATGACGATCATGCTGAGGCCGAAGCCTGTGATCGTCTGAAAATAACTGGCTGCGCCGATCAAGGCGATCAGCACCAGGACCTTCTCATGCGTCATGCTGCGTGGGGTTCCTTCGAGTGAGTGACGTCGCGTTGGCGGGCCGTCTGCGCCTGGACCGCCGTGGTGGCGATCACGTAATAGATATCCTCGGGGCAGCAGCCGCGAGAAAGATCGTTGGCAGGCCGGTTCAGGCCCTGCATCAGCGGGCCGATGGCCTTTGCGCCGCCAAGACGCTCGGCGAGCTTGTAGCCGATATTGCCCGCATCGAGATTCGGGAAGACCAGCACGTTCGCGTGGCCGCCGCACTGCGAGTGCTCGATCTTGCGCTCGGCGATCTCCGCCACGAGCGCCGCGTCGAGCTGCACGTCGCCGTCCACGCAAAGGGCGGGGCGCTGCTCGTGCACGCGCCGCGTCGCCTCGATCACCTTGTCCACGTTCGCATGGTGGGCGCTGCCGCTCGTCGAGAACGACAGCATCGCGACGCGCGGCTCTTCCATCAGCAGGCTGCGCGCGCTGTCGGCGGCGGCCATGGCGATCTCGGCGAGCTGTGCGGCGTCGGGGTCCACCACGAGCGCGCAGTCGGAAAAGATCAGGCCGCCTTTGTAGCGATGAAACGGCTCGCACAGCATCATCAGGAAGAAGCTCGAGACGAGCTTGAACGACGGCTCGACGCCGATCAGCTGGATGGCCGCGCGCACCACGTCGGCGCTCGTGTGAACGGCGCCCGCCACCGAACCGTCCGCGTGGCCGAGACGCACCATCAGGTTGGCGAAGACGAGCGGCTTCGCGGCCTCGTCCCACGCGAGCGCGGGCGTCATGCCCTTGGCACCGCGCAGCGCGACCAGTTCGTCGGCGAAGGCCGCGCGCCATGGGCTCTTTTGCGGATCGACCAGCGCGATCTCGCCGAGATCGACTGACTCGCGCGCGGCGGCCGCGCGAATCGCGCCCGGGTCGCCGACGAGCATGATGCGCGCGATGCCCTCCTGGTGCGCGCGCGCCGCGGCGGCGAGCACGCGTGGGTCATCGGCTTCGCACAGCACGATGCGCATGGGCACGAGGCGGGCACTTTCGACGATACGGTTCAGGGCTTTCATGGTGTCATGGGCTCATGGACGCACAAACGGACGGACTCACGCCAGCAACTGGCGTGTCCAGACGAAAACCGGCCACAAGCGGATGCTCCGCCTGCGGCCGGCGACCGGAGGCAGCCCGCGCGCACCTGCCTGCAACGTACGGCGCGCGCGGGCTGCGGCTGGCCCTTCAGACGAAGTCCTTGTACTTGTCGAGCAGGCGCACGGGCTTAGAAAGCGCGTCGCGGCGGAACGGATCGCCGAGTTCGCGCGTGCACATGATCTCGACGATGGTCGTCTTGCCCTGGTTCATCTGCAGATCGATCGCGCGCTTGAGCGCCGGGCCCACGTCCTCGAGCTTGTCCACCACGATGCCTTCCGCGCCCATCGCCTTCGCAATGCCGGCGAAGCTCGGGCTGTCCAGCTCGCCTGCCACGAAGCGGCGATCGTAGAAGTCCACCTGGTTCTTCTTCTCGGCGCCCCATTGGCGGTTATGGAACACAACGGCCGTCACCGGAATGTTGTGGCGCACGCAGGTGAGCGTTTCCATCAGGCTCATGCCCCAGGCGCCGTCGCCCGCATACGAGATCGCGGGGCGATGGGGTGCGGCCACCTTCGCGCCGATGATGGTCGGGAACGCATAGCCGCAGTTGCCCCAACTCATCGCGGCGAACAGGCTGCGCGGCTTGTTGAAGCGCAGATAGCTGTTCGCGACGGAGTTGATGTTGCCGATGTCGGTCGACACCATGACGTCCTCGGGCATCGCCTTCTCGAGCTCGCGCAGCACCTGGCGCGGATGCAGATACTCGCCGCCTGTCGGCGTGCGCTCGTGCTTCTGCTCTTCGATCATGTCGAGGCTGTAGGCGTCGCGCTCGTGCGTCCACGAGTCGAGTTCCTTTTCCCACGCGGCCTTTTCGGTGGCGATCTGGTCGGCGCGCTCGGCGCGGTTGGCGTCGCTCGCGAGGGTGCGGTTCGCGAGGCGCTCGGTCAGCGCCTGAGCCGAAGCCTTCGCGTCGCCGCAAATGCCCACCGAAATCTTCTTCACGAGACCGAGCATCTTGTGATCGGCGTCGATCTGGATGATCTTCGCGTCTTTTGGCCAGTAGTCCATACCATGTTGCGGCAGCGTGCCGAACGGTCCGAGGCGCGAGCCCAGCGCAATCACGACGTCCGCGCGCGAGATCAGCTTCATCGCGGCCTTCGATCCCTGGTAGCCGAGCGGGCCGCACCAGAGCGGATGATTCGCCGGGAACGAGTCGTTGTGCAAGTAGCTGTTCACGACGGGCGCACCGAGCCGTTCGGCGAGCGCCTTGCACTCCTCGATTGCATCGCCCATCACGACGCCGCCGCCCGAGATGATGACGGGGAATTTCGCGGCCGCGATCAGATCGGTCGCTTCGTTGAGGCTTTCGGCGCCGCCGGGGCCGCGGTCGAGCCGGCGCGGCTGCGGAATCTCGGCCTTGATCTTGCCGTAGAAGTAATCGCGCGGAATGTTGAGCTGGGTCGGGCCCATTTCGGACATGGCGCGGTCGAAGCAGCGCGCGGTGTACTCGGCCATGCGCGCGGGGTTCGTCACGTGGCCCTGGTACTTCGTGAACTCCTGGAACATCGGCAACTGATTCGCTTCCTGGAAGCCGCCGAGACCGATGCCCATCGTGCCGGCCTCCGGCGTGACGATCACGACCGGGCTGTGGGCCCAGTACGCCGCCGCGATGGCTGTCACGCAGTTGCTGATGCCGGGACCGTTCTGGCCGATCACGACGCCGTGGCGGCCCGATACGCGCGAGTAGCCGTCGGCCATGTGCGCCGCGCCCTGCTCGTGAACGACGGGAATGAGGCGAATGCCGGCGGGCGCGAAGATGTCCATCGCATCCATGAACGCGGAGCCCATGATGCCGAACATGTCGGTCACGCCGTTGGCCGCGAGGGTTTCGACAAAGGCCTCGGACGGGGTCATGTCCTGCGGGCCGCTGGCCGTCTGGGTAGGGGTCTTTTCGCTCATCAACTGTCTCCGGTTATCGTTGGACGGAATGCCGTTGTTTGAATGCTATTCGGCGCCCGATGAGGGTCAAGGGATTCCGTCCTTGAGGGGTGAATCTGAAATGGAATGGAATGATTCGTTTCAAAACACTGGCGACCGCTGCGCCGCTGTACGCGGGTCAGGCGGACTGCTTCGGCCGTTCCTTGCGGAACGCGCGCTTCACGGCGATCAGGCCGTCGCGGAACTCGAAGAGATCGCAGCCTTCGGCTTCGATCCGCCAGCCTTCGGCATGCGTGCCACTGAACAGCCATTCGGATACGCCGCGTTGGCCCGCGACGTAGTGGCGGCCCTTGCCCCAATGGGCGTCGGGGAACGTGCGGAAGACCGCTTCGAAAGCAGCGCGCACCGCCTCACGCCCGACGAAGCGGGTGCCATACACTTCGGGACCGCCGGCCGCATCGAACACGCAGTCTTCGGTCATGAACCGCATCAGCGCGTCGGCGTCATGACGGTTGAAGGCATCGGAAAAGGCGGCGAGCGTGTCGGCCGTGACGGCGGGTTGGGCGCTGAGCGTGTCTGCCATACGTGTCTCCAGTGGAAAAGCTGGTGCCGCGCGGTGCGCGAGGACTCGCGCGCGGCACGGTATAGCGACACGTTAGGGTTTGCGAGGCGAGGGCGGTAGCACCAGTGCGGAGCTTTCGCCTGGGCCAGCGCCCGGAGACTTCCTGAGAGACTCAAGCGGGCCGCTGCTTGCGCACAACCTCGGCGAGCGCGCGCACGCCGGGTTCGATTTTCTCGAGCTTGATGGCGGAGAAGCCCATGCGGAACCATGGGCTGTGTTCGGCCTCGTCGGCGAAGAACACGCCGCCGGGCTCGATCAGGATGCCGGCCTCGCGCGCATCGTCGGCAAGGCGTGCGGAGTCCAGCCACGCCGGCCCCTGGACCCAGCACGAGGCACCACCGCCGATCGGCACGTATCGCACCTCGGGCAGATGGGTGTCGAGCGCCGCCATCAACGCGCGGGCGCGCTCCTTGTAGGCATGCGCGAGCCGGCGCAGGAGCGCGTCGTGGTGTCCGAGCGCGAGGAACGTCGCGAACGCGCGCTGGATATAGGCCACCGGGTGGCGGACCATGAGGCGGCGCAGCGCGCGCAACTCGCGCACGAGTTCCAGCGGGCCGACCACGTAACCGAGACGCAGGCCCGGGGCGAACGTCTTCGAAAGGCTACCCACATAGATCACGCGATCGGCGGTGTCGAGGCTCTTCAAGGCGGGATGCGGCGTGCCGGAAAACGTGTTCTCGCTCTCGTAGTCGTCTTCGATGATCACGAAGTCGTGCTGCTGGGCGAGTTCGAGCAGCGCCTGACGGCGCGCGATGGGCATGGTGGCCGTGGTGGGGCACTGATGGCTCGGCGTGACGAACACGTAATCGCAACGGGCGAGCGAGTCGCGCAGGCGCACCGGGTCGATCCCTTCGCCGTCGATCGGCAATTCGAGCAGCTGCGCGTTGCGATTCACGAAAATATTGCGTGCATCGGGATATCCCGGATTCTCGAAGCCGACCGTCGTGTTCTTGCCGCAGAGCAGGTCGGCGACGAGATAGAGTGCCTGCTGGCAGCCGTTCGTGATGATGATCTCCTCTGGCATGGCGAACACGCCGCGCCGCGGCAGCACACGCGTGCGGATCTGCTGGATTAGCGACTCGTCATCGCGTTCGATCAGGTCGGGCGCCCAGTTGCGGATCTCCATGATCGAGAGCGCTTTCAGGCAGCACTCGCGCCAGTCGTTGGTCGGAAAGAGCGATTGATCGAACTGCCCGTAGATGAAGGGATATGCGTAGTTCTGCCAATTGGCGGGTTTGACGATGTTGCGCTGGGCGGAGGGCGGCCGCACGATGCGCGAATTCCATGAGGGTGGGGCACGCAAGCCGGCGTCATGGGGCTCGACGACGTCGGGCTGCTGCACTCGTTGTTGCACGCGCTTTTGCACCGTTACGCCGTGCAGGCCCTCCAGCATCTCGGGGTTGACGAAGTGGCCGCTGCGTTCGCGTGAGACCAGATAGCCTTCCTCCACGAGCATCTGGTAGGCGAGCACCACAGTGTTGCGCGCCACGCCGAGCTGCTCGGCCAGCTCGCGGCTCGAAGGCAACGCGGAGTCCGGCGGCAGTTGCCCGTCGAGGATGGAGGCCACCAGCATCTCGCGGATCTGGTGCTGCAGACTTGTCTTCGACTCCGATGACCGTCGGAATTGCTGTGCCCACAGGGCGGACGGGGTACGGGTCGGCATGCTGGCTCCTGTGATTGATGGCGGCGGCGAGACAACGTTTGAGCAACCGTATTGCAGCAAAATCGGCCAGTCAATCGACACACGATATTCAACACTGGCCGTCCAGGTCGATTAGGTAAATTTCGGAGCGACGGTTTGCGACAAGACGGTCAGCGCTGCGCTTTCGAAAGAAACTCGAGATAGACGCGCACGACAGGCCCTTGCTGCGGCGCAGCGCGACCGGCTGGCGGGCGTTGGGGCGGCGCGCGCGCGGAGTAAAAATAATCGGAAGAAATCGGCTGGACGGTGCTCGCGGCGCTTCGGGAAAGCGGCAGACAGCGGTCATCCGCCACTGGCCCCATCGGAACTTCCTGCCTGGTACTACCCGCCGTTTTATTGATTGAGAATGCTTGACTAAACGGGCGAGTTCGCGAGTGCGAAATGAAAGAAGCCGAAATTCGCCCTGGTAGCCGCTGACTATACTTGAATTGAGACGGAACCCGAAGCGGACGTGGAACTTCGCGCTGGCGTGCGCATAGTTTTTCAACTTGAGGAGACGGCGGTGAGAGCCCTACCCAGACTAAAGACGATGAAGCATCAAGCGGATTCGTCGATCGAGCCGGTCATCAAGATCCGCCGCGGCCGCGGGAAAATGAATGCCTGGTGGCTAACCACTGCAGTGCTCGTGATGTGCGTCGTGCTCTGGCAGGCCGTATCGATGGCGCGCATCTTCCCGCCGTTCGCGCTGCCCTCGCCGGTGGCGGTATGGCAGGCCTTCGTCGAAATCGTCCACAACGGATACGGCGGCCAGTCGCTCGTCAGCGACATCCTGATTAGTTGCTTTCGCATCGTTATTGGTTTTGCGGGCGCGATTGCGATCGGCGTACCGATCGGGCTGCTGATGTCACGCAACAAGATCGTGTTCGACATCATCGATCCGCTGCTGCAGTTCGTGCGGCCGGTTCCACCGCTTGCCTATATTCCGCTGCTGGTGGTGTGGTTCGGCATCGGCGAATTGCCCAAAGCCATTCTGATACTGGTCGGCACCATTCCTGTAATCATCATCGGCACGATGTCGGGCGTGAAAAGCACGCCGCCGCTGCGCATCGAGGTTGCCCGCACGCTCGGCGCGACCAACGCACAAATCTTCCGCAAGGTCGTGCTGCCCTCGGCCATGCCGGAGATCTTCACCGCGATGCGCGTGGGTATCGGCGTGGCGTGGACCTGTCTGGTCGCCGCGGAACTGATCGCGGCGAGCAGCGGCCTTGGCTGGCTCGTCCAGTTCGCCGGACAGGCCTTGCAGGTTGCCATCGTGATCGTCGGCATCGTGATCATCGGGTTGATCGGATATGCAATGGAGCTGGCGATTCGCAAGATCGAAAATATCGTCGTACCGTGGCGCGGACATAACTGATCGGGTGACTGGAGGAGACGACAATGAAAAAGAGGCAATGGGTCTATGGCATGAGCGCGGCTGTGCTGGCGAGCAGTTGTCTGGTTCCTGGCGCGGTGCATTCGCAGAGCAAGCCCGAGGTGATCATCGGCTACGAGGACAACGGCGCCGATCCGTACATGGTATCGATGGCCGAGCATCTGTTCGAAAAGCAGATGAACGCCGATGTCCAGTACAAGCTCTTCAGTTCGGGGCCGGCGGCGATGAGTGCATTGGCATCGAACAGTCTCACGTTCATGTGCGGACTGGGCGTGCCGCCGCTCGTCACGGCGATCGCACAGGGCTTGCCGATGACCATCGTATACAACCAGGAGCGCTATACGAATGCGGCCGGCATCGTGGTCAAGCCGGACAGCGGCATCCACGACGTCGCGGGGCTGCAAGGCAAGAAGATCGCGATCGTCGCCGGCTCGCAGGCCTCGTTCGAGCTGGCGACCTTCCTGGCTGCAGCGCATGTGCCGTATGCGTCCGTCACGCAAATCAACATGGCGCCGCCGCAGATGCGCACCTCATGGGTGACCGGTGCGATCGATGCGGCGATCGTCTGGGATCCGGTATTCAGCGCGCTGCGTACGTCTGGCGGCAAGGCGATCAAGACGGACGGAGACTTGCCGCGTGAAGCCTCGAGCTACAACGTCTGTATCGCCAACTCTGACTGGGCGAAGGCGCATCCGGACCTGGTCCGCGGTTTCGTGGCGGCGCTCGACCAGGGCTATCAGGTGACGATGAAGGATCGCGACAAGGCGCTCGCCGAGATGGCGAAAGCAACGGGCGTGACGGTGCCGGTGGCGACGAGCGAACTCGCCGGTTATGAGCTGTTTTCCGGCGCCGATCAGACCACGCCGAAAGTCATGGGCCTCGACGCGGGCGTCAAAACCTCCGCCACGTACCTGACTCTGGTGAATACGGCCAAGGTGCTGAACTCGATTGGCCGCATTCCGAGCGTGCCGGCGAGTTTCGACAACAACGTCGCGCCGCAGTACTCGAAACATCTGGCGCATTGATCCATTGACTGTCTGACTGTCGAGCAGGAGACGAACTTGAACATCGTCATCGATTCTCTGTACAAGACGTTCGGCGCCACATCGGCACTCGAAAACATCAATCTGCAGTTCCGGGGCGGCGAATTCATCACCGTGCTCGGCGCCTCGGGCTGTGGAAAAACGACCTTGCTGCACCTGCTCGCCGGTCTGACTTCGCCCACCAAGGGCAACATCTATATCGATGGCGAGATCAAGGACCAGCCCGGGGCCGACCGAGTCGTCGTATTCCAGCAGGCCGGCTTGTTTCCGTGGCTCAGCGTGGCAGAAAACATCGAGTTCGGGCCGTCGCTGCATGGGGTGCCCAAGGCGCAACGGCACAAGGAGTCGGCGGACATTCTGCGCATCATCGGTCTGGAATCTTTCGCACGACACAAGCCCTATGAGCTATCGGGCGGCATGCAACAGCGCGTGGCAATCGCGCGGGCACTCGTGATGAAGCCGAAGGTGCTGCTAATGGACGAGCCCTTCGGCGCACTGGATGCGCAGACGCGCAGTTCCATGCAGACGTTCTTGACCGCGCTGTGGGAGCAACTCCACTGCACGGTGGTCTTCATCACCCATGACATCGACGAAGCGATCTTTCTCGGTACGCGTCTCGTTGTGCTTTCGGCGCGGCCGGGGCGGGTGGCACTCGACGTGCCCATCGAACTGGACAGACCGCGTACGCCAGAGGTCGCATTCGAACCGCACTTCCTGGATCTGAAGAAGCGCGCGATGGGCATTCTCGCGCACTGATCGCGCGCTCAGCGGCGAGCGGCCGTCGACGCCATCGCGGAAGGCGCAGCGGCGACGCGCGTCTGCGTGTCGATGCGGCGGAAGACCAGGGCGGAGATCAGCGTGATCGCGCCCACGCCGGCGAAGCTCATGCGAAAGCCGGGCGCAACCGATCCCCACTGTGCCTCGCCAAGGCTCACGAGCGCGCCGCCGATGGTGACGCCGAGTCCCATCGCGAGCATTTGCACCATCGAAAAAAGGCTGTTGCCGCTGCCGGCGTCTTCGTGCGAGAGGTCCTTGAGCGTGACGCTGTTCATCGCGGCGAACTGCATCGAATTGGCCGCGCCGAAGATGGCCAGCACGACCATCTCCACCGCAACGGGCGTGCCGCGCGAGATCAGTGCGAACGCAACGATCGATGCGCCCACGATCAGCGTGTTGACCAGCAGGAATGTCTCGTAGCCGTAACGGCGGATCAGCGGCGCAATCCAGCGTTTGGCGACCGTCCCCGCGAGCGCGGCGGGCAGCATCATGAGGCCCGAGCGCAGCGGCGAGTAGCCGAGCTCGAGCTGCATGAGCAGCGGCACGAGAAACGGCACGGCACTCGAGCCGACGCGGCAGACGAGATTGCCGATCAGGCCGACGCTGAAATTCGGCTCGCCGAACAAGCGCAGCTTGAAGAGCGGTTCGCGGTGGCCGCGTGCATAGGCCACGTAAGCGAAGGCCGCCGCGATGCCGACTGCGAAGAGCCCGGCAGACCACGCGGCGCGATGCGTCTGGACCGGCGTGTCGAAGGCCAGCGAGAACGCAATCATGCACAGCGACACGAGTGCACATCCGGCGAGATCGAATGGAGGCGCCGCAGTGCTCGACGCGTTAGGCAGATAGCGGTGCACGGCGAACACGCCGGCGAGGCCGATCGGCACGTTGATCAGGAAGATCCAGTGCCACGAGATCGCCTGCACGAACCAGCCGCCGAGCGTCGGGCCGACGATCGGCCCCACCTGGCCCGCCACCGAAATGAGCGCGAGCGCCGAGACATACTGCTCGCCGCTCACCGCGCGCAGCACCGCGAGCCGGCCGATCGGCATCAGCATCGATCCGCCGATGCCCTGCAGCACGCGCGCGACCACGAGTTGCGCGAGGGTGTGCGCACTCGCGCAGCATAGCGAGCCGAGCACGAAGATCAGAATCGCGACGAAGTAGACGCGGCGTGTGCCGAAGCGGTCGGCAAGCCAGCCCGAAGCGGGCGTGAGCATGGCCATGGTCAACGTGTACGCGACGATGACCGGCTGCATCACGAGCGGTCTTACGCCAAGACTGCGCGCAATCGAGGGGAGCGCGGTGTTGACGATCGTCGTGTCGAGCGTCTGCATGAAAAAGCCCGCGGCGACGATCCATAGCAGCGCCGTGTGGCTCGAATTTTTGTTCATCTGGAACTTCTCGGCGCGCCGCGTGAGGGGCGGGAACGGCTTTGCGGCGCAATTGTCATCAATGGCGTCATGATATTGTTACCGTCGCTCATCGGGAACCCCAGTAGAGACTTTGACTGTCATCGGCATTGCCGATAACCATCCGCCATGCTCAATCCCATCTGGCTCAGGACCTTCGAAGCGGTCGCGCGCTGCCACAGTTTCACAGAAGCGGCGCGCCAGCTCGGCCTCACGCAGTCGAGCGTGAGCGACCACGTACGCCGGCTCGAAGAGTCGATTGGCCGCCGCCTGTTTATCCGCGACACACATTCGCTTGCCATCACGTCCGATGGCGAGGCGATGCTGGCGCATGCCGGCAGCATCCTGCAGGCGATCAACCGCGCCGAATCGCAGTTCCGCGCGCCGCGCCTGCGCGGGCGGGTGCGGCTCGGCTGCTCCGACGACGTTGCGCTCGGCCCGCTGCCCGCCGTGCTGACGGCGTTTCGCAACGCGCATCCCGACGTGGAGCTGGAAATCACCATCGGCATGACGGGCCGGCTTTACGAGCTGCTCGATTCCGGCGCCATCGACCTGATGGTGGGCAAGCGGCGGCTGGGCGACAAACGCGGCACGGTGCTCTTCACCGGACGGCTCGAATGGCTCGCGCGCGCCGGCACGACGATGGATCTCGCGCAGCCGCTGCCGCTCATCCTCGTCGCCGAGCCGAGCGTGACGCGGGCCGTGGTGCTCGACGCGCTTGCGCAGACTGATTTCCGCTGGCAACTGGTATGCACGAGCAGCAGCCATTCGGGCTGCGTGGCGGCGGCGCGCGCCGGCCTCGGCGTCACTGTGCGGCCCCAATACCTCGCCGCGCGCGGACTGGCGCCGCCCGTGAACGTCGCGAGCCTGCCGGCGCTGCCCAACGTCGAATTCATCGTGCTCGCGGCAAAGCGGCTTTCCCGCCCGGCGCAAACGCTGCTGCAGCTCATGCACGACAGCGACTTGCGGGGCTCGTGGATTGGGGAGTGAGCGCGAGGCGGGAGGGGTGGGAATGCGGGGTGGTGCGCGGATCAGGTGCCGCCGGATTCGAACGCGCTTTCCGCACGCAGCACTTCGACGAACGCTTGTTGGACGGCGGTGCCGAGCCAGTCGGTGCGGCGCTGAGTTTCGGCATCATGCGCGCGCTGCTTGTTTATCGGCGCAAGAGCCGGGGGTTGCGAGTTTGATGGGGCGTGGCTGCGTCTGGGTGGAGGTGTCCCACAGCGCATTTTATGTTTTATTTAACATAATATAATTTATCGCAGTTTTTGTTTGTACGGGCTAAGTTGTAGTGTCCGCTTTGGGGGTGCGGCGGAATTCTTGGACTATTAGGAGCTGGCCCATGTATTCATACGAAGAACGCATCCGAGCGGTCAAACTCTACTTGAAGCTTGGAAAG